>CANGBQ010000036.1 GCA_947451985.1 Chitinophagaceae bacterium
GATATTTATTAGGATTGGATAATCCCTGAGCAAATACATCTGTCCATTTATGTTGTTCCATCACACCCACATCGGCAAAGCGATCCTTGGAAACAACCACTACTTCACCCAATGAAAGATGAGGTGCCATTGTACCTGCCAGACCTGCTTGAATCACCCAGTTGTACTCCGCCTGCAGAATACTTTTTGTCAACTGATACATACTAACAGCCGCCCCCACTCCCGTAATCAGGTAATCTGCTGAAGGGTATTTTTCCAGAAAAGGGGCAATTTCAAATTCAGTAGCCGATACAATCAGTATACGCATGTTACAAATTTCGCGATTCCGCTTTACATTTCACCCAATACTCTCTACCTTTGCAAAAAATTCTCTTGCCAGATGGTATATATTACCAGAATAGAACATTTCAATGCTGCACACAAGCTTTACAATCCCAACTGGAGCAAAGCGGAAAATGAGCAGGTATTTGGCAAATGTGCCAATGAAAACTGGCATGGGCATAATTTTGAATTGCATGTCACCATCAAAGGGCAGCCTAGCAATGAAACTGGCTTTGTGTTCGATGTAAAAAAACTGAGCATCATCGTCAAAGAACATGTGATTGATTTACTGGATCATAAAAACCTGAACCTGGATGTTCCGTTTATGAACGGAAAAATCTGTTCGATAGAGAACCTGGTGAAAGGTATTTGGCATCAGCTGGCACCCCAATTGCCGTCAGAAGTGACACTCCACAGCCTTAAATTGTACGAAACGCCTCGTATTTATGTGGAATATTATGGAGAATAATTAGGAAACAAGCCCTTAACTATTCGTATCTTCAGTTCAACCCATCAACAGCATACTTCTGTTGCAGGTTTTTTGGATCAGAATATTCAATTGAAAATAGATTTAGCCCAAACAATTCTTGCCTTTTTTTGTTAATAAACACACATGAGTCAGAAAGTAGCCGTTTATAGAAAAGAACATTTTAATGCCGCCCACCGGCTTCACAATCCCGCCTGGGACGAATCCACCAATCGGCAGGTCTTTGGAAAATGCAACAATCCGCATTATCACGGGCACAATTATGAGCTCATTGTAAAAATTTCAGGGGTGCCTGAACCGCAGACAGGCTATGTAATGGACATGAAAATATTAAGTGAGTTGATCCAGCGAGAAGTGATTGAAAAATTTGACCACAGAAATCTGAATGAAGACTGCAAGGAGTTTGAGCAGCTCAATCCGACTGCCGAAAACATTGCTATTGTAATTTATAATTTACTCAGGCCTCACATTGAAAGTTCTTTGGATGTACAAATACGTTTGTACGAAACAGAAAGAAATTTTGTAGAATACCCCATCCATTAATATTTAAACCACCCATATGGCTTACCATAGAACAGACCATTTTGACAAAGACATCACCGATGCCTTGGCCAAAAATTACAAAGAAAGCATTTCACTGTTGGGCGAAGACCCGCAAAGAGAAGGATTGCTCAAGACACCTGAAAGAATTGCCAAAGCCATGCAATACATTACACAAGGTTACTCCATGGACGCCAAAGCCATTCTGGAATCAGCCAAGTTTCACGAAGAAGTGAGTGAAATGGTAATAGTAAAAGACATTGAGTTGTACAGCATGTGCGAGCACCACATGTTGCCCTTTTACGGAAAAGCACACATTGCGTATATCCCCAACGGATTCATCACCGGCTTGAGCAAAATTGCCCGAGTGGTGGATGTATTCAGTCGACGTTTGCAAGTACAAGAAAGACTCACCGAACAGATTTTGGAAGTGATAAAAGACACCCTACAACCGCATGGTGTTGCCGTAGTGATTGAAGCCTCTCATTTGTGCATGATGATGCGCGGTGTGTCCAAACAAAATTCAGTGACGACCACTTCGGCTTTTTGTGGTGCTTTTGAAAAAAATGAAACCAGAAGCGAGTTCATGAAACTGATCACCAACAAACTTCATTAAAAGTCAAAATATGTATCAGAAAAATCCCTCAATAGAGGGATTTTTTATTTTCTTTGCAAGAGTCATTCATCAACGCTTAAGCATATAGTTATGAAACATTCATTTGTATTTCCGGGTCAAGGCGCTCAATTCAGTGGGATGGGCAAGAATCTTTATGAAACCAACGAAACAGCCAAATCCATTTTTGAGCAAGCCAATGAAATTCTTGGTTTTCGGATTTCAGACATCATGTTCACAGGTACAGATGAACAATTAAAACAAACAGACATTACCCAACCTGCCGTATTTATACACTCTATTGCTGCCTTCAAGACCCTTGAACAAGCAAGGCCAGATATGGTTGCTGGTCATTCGCTTGGCGAATTTTCCGCCTTGGTGGCTAACCAAGCATTGCATTTTGAAGATGCGCTTCGATTGGTTTCGATCAGAGCAAAAGCGATGCAAAAAGCTTGTGAAATCGCCCCTTCTACCATGGCAGCAGTATTGTCATTGGAGGACCAGCAAGTAGAAGCCATTTGCGAACAAGTACGCAAAGAAAGTGGAGAAACCGTTGTGGCGGCCAATTACAATTGTCCTGGACAATTGGTCATCAGTGGTTCTATCAAAGGAATTGAACTGGCCTGCGAACAAATGAAAGCTGCAGGTGCCAAAAGAGCCTTGATTTTACCGGTAGGTGGCGCCTTTCACTCACCGTTGATGAAAACTGCGGAAGAAGAATTAGCTCAAGCAATTCACGCCATTCATTTTAATGAACCCATTTGCCCGGTATATCAAAACGTAACTGGAAAAGCTGTTTCAGATCCAACCGTCATTAAAGAAAATTTAATCGCACAACTAACAGGACCGGTTAAATGGACCCAATGTGTTCAATCGATGGTTGCTGATGGTGCTACTGAATTCACAGAATGTGGACCTGGCAAAGTATTGCAAGGGCTGGTCCAAAAAATACACAAAGAGAGTCAGGTGAACGGCATCAACTAATCACTTATTGTCTGAAAGGAATCATGCCCCTGATGCCCATATCCACTACTTGATCTCCTGCAAGCGGATCATACATTCCATTGCTATCTGCATCAAGCCATTCGAAACTTTTATTGGTTGACAACGAAACCACTATTGTTATGTCACTGGTTTCATTTCCGGTGATGACCAAAGGGGTTGTAAATTGACCTGTGACCAAACAAGAACCTGCAGGAATAGGTGAAGTTGCAAAAATAGGATTGGGAACCGTTGTTGCGCCTGGTTGCGATTGTCCTGTTCTTACGACACCAAAACCCGAAACACTTGTTTCAAAACCCCAGTATCCCTGCAATTTATTGGCATTGACATGTACAATGGAGTCTTTTATCTGATAGCTATTTACATAAGTATTGAAACCAATAAAAGAAGCAATTGTGCCCATATGCTGTTGGCCATTTGCATGGTACTTGATTTGATAATTTTGATAGGCCAAAGACACCCTTAACCAATTGTAACTACCAGGGGCAACAGAATCTATTGGTACACTCAGAAAAACCTGATTGTTTCCTGCGAATGTTGATTTACTGAAATCTATTGCATTGGCGCCTCCTGCAGTTGTTTCTGGCGCACGATATAAAATATCACCTCCTCCAATAGCTGTAAATTGATTGGGAGTGAGCTCTACATAATGTGCACTCATTGAATTAAAAACAGGAGACTGCGCCGCATTTCCGGACGGCATTGTTGATGATTGACCAAGATTATTCAGCCTTGCTTGCGTACTATCAAATTTGAAAACAAAATTAACCACCGGTCTTCTTGCTGTATCTTTTTTACAGGAAGAAGCCAAGAATAATAATAAAACAGGCAACAAAATGTTTTTGAAAGAGCGCATATTGTCTTTTTAAAAATTAACTCTAAATGACAAAAGCAATATACTTAATAAATAAAGACAACCTAGAAGTGCAAATCGAATAAAAAAGGGAAATGTCAAAAATTGACAACAAGAGATATTCCCTGTAGCGGATGAGATGGATAAACAGGTAATTTGCCCAACAACGGTTCTGTCTTGAACCGAGCAGAAAGCATCATCGCCTTTTCGTAATTATGGCTAGAGGAAACAAATAAAACAATGCTTCCGACTCCCGCCAATACGCCTGCTGTTATAACAATCAATTGGGCATCAAAATCTGAGCTAAAAATACCATTATCCCTGGCATCATTAGAAGCCCAGATGATTCCCAAGGCAGTAGCGGTCGCGCCCCCTCCCAATAGCAGAAAAGCGGCTGTTTTTTGTGATTTGCTTTTTTGAAGGTAATACGATTTATCCCGAGCAGGCAGCACCGATTGTTGAGCATGTAATTCAGTCATTTCAACTACAAATCCAATCAATAAGAGTAGTAAATATTTAGCCATACAAAACAATTTAAAAGCAAAAATGAATTTGCTTTTTTATTCATTGAATGATGGACACTTGCTTTCAGCTGATTCTGGTCATAAAAAAAGAGAGACCGATTGGCCTCTCTGATCAATAGTATTGTAATGAACAATTAAATACTCAAGGTAGATAATACACTGTTCATATTTCTAACAGCATCAGCGCTTTTATGCATGGCTGCCATTTCTTCTTCATTCAATTTAAAATCAACAATTTTCTCCCATCCATTTTTGCCAATAATAACAGGTACGCCAATGCAAATATCTTTCAGTCCATATTCGCCATCAAGCATCACACAGCAAGGCATGAGTTTCTTTTGATCTCGTACAATTGATTCTACCAAGGTGGCGCCGGCAGAACCTGGTGCATACCATGCAGAAGTTCCCAGCAAGCCGGTTAAAGTGGCGCCGCCTACCATTGTATCAGCAGCTACCTTAGCCAAGGTGGCATCATCCAAATAGTTGGCTACCGGTGTTCCGCAATAAGTGGCCAGTCTGGTTAAAGGAATCATCGTGGTGTCGCCGTGTCCACCCACTACATTTGCCTGCAAATCGTTGGGTGAACATTGCATTGCTTGGCTTAAATAATAGCGGAAACGAGCACTATCCAAAATACCTCCCATTCCTATGATTCGATTTTTGGGCAACCCACTGGATTGTAATGCCAAGTAGGTCATGGTGTCCATCGGATTACTAATAACCACAATAATAATCTCAGGAGAATATTTCAATAGATTTTGAGTAACGTTCTTTACAATGCCTGCATTGATGCCAATCAGTTCTTCGCGGGTCATGCCTGGCTTACGTGGAATACCAGAAGTAATCACCGCCACCGTGCTGCCTGCTGTTTTAGCATAATCGTTGGTGGAACCCACAATTTTGGTGTCAAATCCTTCCAATTGAGCGGTTTGCATCAAATCCATGGCTTTGCCTTCGGCCACACCTTCTTTGATGTCCAACAATACTAATTCATCGCACAGTTCTCTGCGAGCAATATTGTCTGCACAGGTGGCACCTACTGCGCCTGCACCTACTACGGTTATTTTCATATGTCTATTTTTTGACTGTTTGAAATGGTTTTGCCCTGCAAAGTTAATCGGTTAGCGGTTTGCGTTTAAAGGAAAAGAGAAAAATATTTTTCCTGACCCGACCTGGCTATCAGCTATTCAAATGCTGCCAGTGATTTGATGTCGATTTCACTGGCCATCTTTTTCACAAACCTTCCCTTTTTATCGAACAAATAAGCGGAAGGAAATTGCTGCACCTGAAAATGAGTGATGAAAAAATAATTTGCATCCCTGGCCACCGTTATGAACTTACAAGAAGCCATCGCATATGTGTTGTAAAATCGAAGAATATCTGAGTAATCCAAAGAAGACACCATGACAATCTGCGTTTTTTTGAACAAAGCAACGCTGTCCATTAATTTTCGGGTAAACATTTGGCAATGGCCACAATCGGGGCTAAAGACAATAAAAATGGTTCTTTTTTTTGCTGACAAGTCCTTCTCAGAGAAACGGGAACTGTCGGGCGCTTTGCGAAGCTCAAAGGAAGGGATGGTGGCCACGGCAGGCGCCCCTGCGACAACTGGATCTTGTCCAAAAACCAAGCAGCTCAATGCGCAAAAGACTAGGGTGATGATTGACTGTTTCAAGTAATTACAATTTGAATGCAAATATGTAATAAAACAGGCTATTATGGGCAAATTTGAATTTATTAACAAGGATTTCGGAATTAAATATAGTATTGCTACTTTTGCCCCTCACTTATAACGAATAATTACATTTTATGGCAACAACTGCAGATATGCGTTCTGGGCTGATTTTGAAAATCGACAACAGCCTTTACACCGTAATTGAATTTGGACAAAACAAGACAGCCCGTGCGGCCGCTAAAGTATGGGCAAAACTAAAAGGCGTGGACAATGCCCGAACCATTGAAGTGACATGGAACAGCGGAGAAACCATTTACCCTGTAAGAGTGGAAAAAAAGGCATACCAGTTCCTGTATAAAGACGACACCGGTTACAGTTTTATGGACAATGAAACTTTCGAGCAAATCACTGTGGCAGAAAATATGATCGACGCGCCTGGCTTTTTGAAAGATGGCCAGGAAGTAGCCGTATTGATCAATGGTGAAACCGAGCAGCCCATGGGCGTGGAATTGCCCGACAAAATTGTATTGTTGGTTACCTACAGCGAGCCTGGTATGAAGGGTGACACGGCTACCCGTACCCTGAAACCTGCTACTGTTGAAACGGGAGCTACCGTGAATGTACCCTTGTTTGTTAATGAAGGAGAGCTGATCCGCGTGAACACCAAAACCGGTGAATACGTGGAAAGGGTTAAGTAATCAAATCCTATCCATCTTATTCCAAAAGTCGGCAAAAGCCGGCTTTTTTGTTTTGGTTGAAAAAATGCTCATTTTGATCGATTTTTGGTCATTTTTAGGTCATTTTCGGCCTTTTTTGTCTCTTTTTTGATAAAATGATGGTTTTTATTTCGGCTATTTGATTAATCATTTCCTATCTTAGCACCCCGTTTCATTCAATCAATTAATCATTTAATTCTTACAAATGGACATCAAACAAATTCAGGAGCTGGTAAAGCTGATTAACAAGACCTCTATCGGAGAAATCACCATTGAAGAAAATGGTAAAAAAATTACCATCAAACAAAAGAATGATCCCGTTCAAAATATTGTTGCAGCCCCTGCACCGACCTACGTACCCGCTAGCGCCCCAGCTCCAGCCGCGGCCCCTGCGGCCCCTGTTGCAAAGGCTGAAGCGCCTAAAGCAGACAACTTGATTACCATCAAGAGTCCAATGATTGGTACTTTTTATCGTCAGGCAGGACCTGGTAAGCCTGTATTTGCAAGCGTAGGAGACGATGTAACCCCCGGAAAAGTGGTTTGTATCATCGAAGCCATGAAGCTGTTCAATGAAATTGAAAGCGAAGTGAAAGGTAAAATCGTCAAGGTGCTGGTTGAAGATGCCAGCCCTGTTGAATACGATCAGCCATTATTCTTGGTAGACCCTAGCTAACGCCTAATTAGGTAGCAGCAGATTATTGTAAGTCACTTAATACTTATTAGCCAACAACAATCAACCGATGTTTAAAAAAATATTAATTGCCAATAGAGGCGAAATCGCCTTACGTGTGATTAGAACCTGCAGAGAAATGGGCATCAAAACAGTGGCGGTATACTCCACTGCAGACAAAGACAGTCTTCATGTAAAATTTGCCGACGAAGCCGTATGTATTGGAAAGCCTTCGAGCGCGGACAGCTATTTAAACATGGCACATATTATGGCCGCCGCTGAAATCACCAATGCAGATGCCATTCATCCTGGATATGGATTCTTGGCAGAGAACAGCAAGTTTGCTAAAATCTGTGCGGATCATGGCATCAAATTTATTGGGCCCACGCCCGATATGATCAATTCCATGGGCGACAAGGTTACTGCCAAAGAAACCATGATCAAAGCGGGTGTGCCCGTGGTACCTGGTGTTGAAGGCCTCTTGCGAGATGTAGATCATGCCATCCAATCGGCCAAAGAAGTTGGCTATCCTGTCATCCTAAAAGCTACAGCGGGCGGAGGCGGAAAAGGAATGCGTGTCGTGTGGCAAGAAAGTGAAATTGAAAAAGCGTTTGAAACAGCCAAAGCAGAAGCGGCTGCCTCTTTCAAAAACGATGGCATTTACATGGAAAAATTTGTAGAAGAGCCAAGACATATTGAAATTCAAATAGCAGGCGATCAATACGGTAATGTTTGTCATTTGAGTGAAAGAGATTGCTCCATTCAAAGACGTCACCAAAAGCTGGTGGAAGAATCCCCCTCTCCTTTCATGACAGATGAGTTGAGAGAAAGAATGGGAGATGCAGCCATCAAAGCCGCTAAAGCCATCAACTATGAAAGTGTGGGTACTATCGAATTTTTGGTAGACAAACACCGCAATTTCTACTTTATGGAAATGAATACACGTATCCAGGTAGAACATTGTGTAACAGAAGAAGTAATCAACTACGACCTCATCAAAGAGCAAATCAAAATTGCAGCGGGCGAAAAAATAACGGGTAAGTCTTACTATCCTACGATGCATGCTATTGAGTGTCGCATCAACGCAGAAGATCCATACAACGATTTCAGACCTAGTCCCGGAAAAATTACTGTATTGCATACACCCGGTGGACACGGCGTAAGGGTGGACAGCCATGTATACGCTGGCTACGTGATTCCTCCCTATTATGACAGCATGATTGCCAAGTTGATTGCAGTGGCTCAAACCCGCCAGGAAGCCATTGATACCATGCACAGGGCCCTCAGTGAATACGTAATTGAAGGGGTGAAAACTACCATTCCATTCCATTTGCAACTCATGCAAAACGAAGATTTCAAGAAAGGAAACTTTACGACTAAATTTTTAGAGACCTTTAAAATGAAATAAGATACCTGAATCCGGAAAGCACATTGCATTTCCGGATTTTTTTTATCATAGCATCATGGCGATTGATTCACCAATATTACTGAAAGCCTATCAATACATGTGTACTGCCAAAGCCATGGCAGATACCTATGAAGCCAATCGATCGATTTGCAAATACGTGCACAGTACCTCTCGTGGACATGAAGCTATTCAACTCGCAACTGCATTTCATTTGAAGCCCTGTGATTATGTGAGCCCCTATTATAGAGATGAAAGCATCATGCTCGGGCTCGGATTCACACCTTACCAATTGATGTTGCAATTGCTGGCAAAAGGAACAGATATTTTTACCGGTGGAAGAGAATATTACAATCACCCTAATTACCGCGGTCAAGACAAGCCCACCATCATTCACCAAAGCAGTGCAACGGGCATGCAGGCCATTCCTACAACGGGCATTGCTCAAGGCATTCAATATTTCGAAAAAATAAAACACGTATCCATCGGCACAGAAGCACCCGTAGTGGTTTGTTCACTGGGTGACGCTTCTGTAACAGAAGGAGAAGTAAGTGAAGCGTTTCAATTTGCAGCATTGCACCAGCTGCCCATCATTTACCTGGTACAAGACAATGACTGGGGCATTAGTGTAACCGCCAAGGAAGCCAGAACCTCCAATGCCTACGAATTTATTGAAGGATTCAAAGGTATTCAACGGGTGAGCATTGATGGTACCGATTTTTCAAGCTGTTTTGAAACCATGCAACAAGTGGTGGCAGATGTAAGAACATCGCGAAGACCTTGGCTGGTGCATGCAAAAGTTCCTTTGTTGGGACACCATACGAGTGGTGTCAGAAAAGATTTTTATAGAAAGGAAAACGAATTGGCTGCTGCCTATCAAAACGATCCCGGACCCAAATTGGCTGCTCATCTGTTAGCAAACGGAATCAGCGAAACTCAACTGGCTTCTATCGAAAAAGAGGCACTGGAAAAAGTGTTGCAAGATTTCAAAAAAGCAACGGCTGCTCCCGAACCCGATCCATCGCAAGTAGACACCCATGTTTTTGTACCTACCCCCATTACACAAGAGAAAGGAAACCGAGCTCCTGCCAACAAAGAAAAAGTACTGATGGTGGATGCTGCTTTGTTTGCTATACGAGAGATTATGGAACAATATCCAGAAGCCTTGTTATACGGACAGGATGTAGGATTGAGATTGGGCGGTGTTTTCAGAGAAGCAGCTACCCTTGCCGATCAGTTTGGCGAACACCGTGTTTTTAATACTGCTATCCAAGAAGCTTATATTATAGGATCGACAGTAGGCATGAGTGCGGTGGGGGCAAAACCCATTGTAGAAGTACAATTTGCTGATTATATCTATCCTGGCTTGAATCAGTTGGTGACTGAAATTTCCAAAAGCGCTTACTTGAGCTGTGGCAAATTTCCTGTACAAACATTGATTCGCGTACCCATCGGTGCTTATGGTGGAGGCGGCCCCTATCACAGTGGCAGTGTGGAAAGTACCTTGCTGACCATTAAGGGCATCAAAGTGGTGTACCCATCCAATGCGGCCGATATGAAAGGATTGATGAAAGCAGCTTTCTTGGATCCCAATCCGGTGGTCATGCTGGAACACAAAGGATTGTATTGGAGCAAAGTACCAGGTACTGAGGATGCCAAAATGATTGAGCCGGATGCAGATTATGTAATACCCTTAGGAAAGGCCAACATCGTGCAAGCGGCAGCCGAACATTGTATTGAAAATGGTGATAGCTGTTGTGTCATCACCTATGGCATGGGTGTATATTGGGCCAAGGCTGCAGCCAAAGCATATGCTGGAAAAGTAGAAATCATTGATTTGCGTACGCTGTTTCCGCTAGATGAAAAACTGATTTTCGAAAGGGTACAGTTGCATGGAAAATGCTTAATTGTAACAGAAGAACAACAAAACAATTCATTTTCTGAAGCATTGGCCGGAAGGATTTCCAAGCATTGTTTCCAACAGCTGGACGCACCTGTAGAAGTTTTGGGCGCTTTGAATTTGCCGGCAGTACCCATGAACACATTGCTGGAAGAAGCCATGCTGCCCAATTCCACAAAAGTGAGCGCAGCCATTGCGGCTTTGTTAAACAATTAGTCCATCTTTCATTTGCACCATCCGATCGCTCATTTGGGCGAGTTCCTGGTTGTGTGTAACAATCAAAAAAGTTTGTTGAAATTGATTTCTTAAATCAATGAATAATTGATGTAATTCCCTGGCATTGGAAGAATCCAAGTTACCCGTAGGTTCATCTGCCATTACGATGGAAGGATTGTTGATGAGCGCTCTTGCTACGGCCACTCGTTGTTGTTCCCCGCCAGACAATTCGCTGGGCTTGTTCTGTAGCCGGTGTCCAAGCCCGAGGGTTTCAAGCAGCGACTGGGCTTTTTGGGTAGTCGCTTTTCTTTTATTACCCGCAATCCATGCAGGAATGCACACATTTTCCAAAGCAGTGAATTCGGGAAGCAGGTGGTGAAACTGAAAAATAAAACCGATGTGTTGGTTGCGAAAAGCTGCGAGTTGCTTACCCGAAAGTTTTTCAATAGCCTTGCCATTCAACTGAACCGTTCCGGCATCGGCATTGTCTAAGGTGCCCAAGATATGAAGCAAAGTGCTTTTACCAGCACCAGAAGAACCAACAATGCTGACAATTTCCCCTTGCTGTACAGAAAGGATCACTCCTTTCAAAACCTGCACAGCACCATAGCGCTTGTGGATGTCGGTGGCTTGTAACATTGGTTAAAAATAAACAATTAATACATTGTAAATGTGAATAAATAATGGATTTAACAGTACCTGATTAAAAACACTTTTGGTTATTTCGCAGTAACCTATACATTTGCAAAAATAAACCCTTTACAAAAATGTTCTGGACACTAGAATTGGCTTCGCATCTCGAAGATGCCCCTTGGCCAGCCACCAAAGACGAACTGATTGATTATAGCATTCGCAGTGGTGCTCCTATTGAGGTAATTGAAAATCTTCAAGAGCTGGAAGATGAGGGCGAAATTTATGAGGGCCTGGATGATATCTGGCCGGATTATCCCAGCCAAGAAGATTTCTTCTTCAATGAAGACGAATACTAATTTCAACACAAAGACAATAAAAAAAGCCGCTTCTGTTTAAGAGCGGCTTTTTACTTGTAACTAATTTGAAGGTGTTCGTTTGGCAAATCGAAATTTGAAAAAGATCAACAATAAAGACAACGCGCAAATAATCGAATTGCAAATGATAACCGGTAAAATATCTTTTTCTACGCCATAGACCACCCAGATGATGGTGCTGGTAAACACCATCAGCATCATTCCCAAATTCAAATCTTTCACACTCTTGGTTTTCCAGGTTTGATATACCTGAGGAACAAAGGTGATGCTGCTCAAAGCTGATCCTAGGTGTCCCAGTATTTCAATAGAATCCATCTTGTCTGTTTGATGTGATAGAATTATTTTTCCATCTGCTCTATCACGGCTTGAGTGACACCTGTAAAGGAGAATCCTCCATCATGGAAAAGATTCTGCATGGTAACCATACGAGTGAAATCACTAAACATCATCACACAATAATTAGCACAATCTTCTGCAGATGCATTGCCCAATGGGCTCATTTTTTCAGCATAATTGATAAATCCATCAAATCCTTTCACACCACTGCCCGCGGTTGTACGGGTGGGCGATTGAGAAATGGTGTTCACCCTTACCTGTTTTTTAACACCATAGTGGTATCCGAAACTACGGGCTACACTCTCCAACAAAGATTTAGCATCGGCCATTTCATTGTAATCAGGGAAAATTCTTTGGGCTGCTATGTACGAAAGCGCCACGACGCTTCCCCAATCATTGATGGCATCTTTTTTCATGCAGGCAGCCAATACCCTATGCAAACTCATAGAAGAAATCTCAAGGGTTTTCAAATTATTGGGATAGTCAATTTCAGTATAATGTTTACCCTTGCGCACATTCACACTCATTCCGATGGAGTGCAATACAAAATCAAATCCACCGCCAAAGTGTTCCATGGCCTTCGTAATCAAATTGTCAACATCTTCTCCGTTGCTTACATCACAAGGAATAACAGGCGCATTGATTTGGGCAGCCAATTTATTGATTTCTCCCATTCGCATGGCTACAGGGGCATTGGTTAGCACAATCTGCGCACCCTCTTCGTGACATTTAATGGCCGTAATCCATGCAATAGATTTCTCATCCAAAGCGCCGAAAATAATCCCTTTCTTTCCTTTTAATAAATTGTATCCCATAATACTTGGTTGTGGTTATGTTGATTTTATTTGTAGTGGTAAAATTAACTCATCTATATGAAAAACAATGCAGTTAAATGCAAAACTCCTCTGTCTAACCGATTTCTATTGCTTGCCCAGCATTTCTTTTGCATTGGCAATGGCAGCAGCTGATGGCTTCTCCCCACTGAGCATTTGCGCAATCGCTGTGATTCTTTCTGCATCGTCTAATCGCTTAACACCTGTGGTGATTTTGTTGTCTTTGGATGCCTTGTATACAAAATAATGAGTGGTTGCCATTGCCGCAATCTGTGGTTGATGGGTGATGGCAATCAATTGATGAGCAGTGGCAAGTGACCGCATGATCAAGCCCACTTGTTTGGCGGCTTCTCCGCTGATGCCCGTATCGATTTCATCGAAAATCAAGGTAGGCAAGGATAGCTTCTTGGCCACCAATGATTTGATGCTCAACATCAGCCTGCTCAATTCTCCGCCACTTCCTACTTTGCCAATTGGCTCAAAGCGATTGCTTTTGTTGGCATCAAAAAGAAATGCGATGTCATCTGCACCATAGCTACTGAGGACGGAGGGGCGCAGTTGAATCTGCAAGACTGCATTGGGCATTCCTACCTGCAACAACAATTGATTGACCTTGATTGCAAAGGGTTTTACTTGTGCTTGTCGCTTGGCAGTGATGGCAGCAGCCGTTTGTTGGCAGGCAGCGTGTAATTGCTGTTGTTGTATTTCCAACGTTTCAATGGACGCTGAGGCATTGATGATTCTTTGTAACTTTTCTTCCAACTGCTGTTGCAATGCAATCAGTTGGTTGGTTTCTTGCAAACCATGCTTTTTCAGCAATTTATAGCCGGCTGAAAGTCGATCATTGATAATAGACATTCGCTCGTCATCCAAGTGAACCGTATTTTCCATTCTTTCCAATTCATCTGCTATGTCTTGTATTTCTATAATACCCGCCGTCAATCGACTGTTCAATGTTTCCAATCGATTGTCAATAGAAAGAATGGATTTTAGTTTTTGTTGCAGGCTTTTTAACTGCTGTACTATGGGCTGGTCATTTTCTTTTAACGGAAAATAAACAGCACTGAGTTGTTCTTTTATCAACGAAGCATTGCTCAGTAATTTCAATTCGGCATCCAATTGCTCCAATTCATTTTCTTGCAAAGACAATGCAGCCAATTCATCAAACAAAAACTGATGATAAGCCAACTCTTTGTTGGCAGTCTCTTGCTCCTGAAGGAGTTGA
>CANGBQ010000037.1 GCA_947451985.1 Chitinophagaceae bacterium
CCTGCTCGGTCATGGTCTCTAAATGGTCTACTGAAAGTGCCTTGAGCTCAATGGCTTTTTGTAAGCCTCCGATGCTGTTTAATTGGTTGATGTGCAGTTTGGGTATTAGGCCAATGCGTTTCCCTGCTGTGCAGATTTCTTCCATTTCCGGTGGACTAAAAAAACCTGATTCGCAAAACACGTCTATATAATCAGCCAACTGTTCTTTTTCAATGACCGGTAACAATTGTTGAGTGATCAGATTGATATACCCTTGATGATTCTCTTTAAATTCAATGGGGAAACTGTGTGCTCCTAAAAAAGTGGCTTTGATGGGAATGGGTGATTTCTCTTTTAATTTTTTGATGACACGCAACATTTTCAATTCGCCTTCAACACTCAAACCATAACCACTTTTAATTTCAATGGCGCCGGTTCCAAGCGAGATAACTTCTTGCAGTCTATTCCAGGATTGATGGAACAAATCCTCCTCGCTGGTTTGTAGGAGTTTCTGGGCAGAATGCAGTATTCCTCCTCCCCTTGCTGCAATTTCGGCATAGCTCAATCCATTGATTTTGTCAATGAATTCATTTTCTCTGGTTCCTGCAAAAACCAAGTGCGTATGACTATCGCACCAGGTGGGCATTACGAACTGTCCGGCAACATCCACAATATGCTTGGGTAATTGAGGGAGTGTATTGGAGAGATTGCTCATGGTTCCATAAGCTTCAATCACTCCGTCTTCTATCAACAAAAAAGCATTTTCAACACAAGGAAGTTCCCGAAGTTGATGCCCCTTCAACAAGCATTGACTTTCTCTTGTATTAACCAGGTTTTTAATATTCGTATACAGTGTAACCATGCGCTTTGAATATTCAGCCGATTGTTTTTATAACTGTTGCCAAATTTGATGGGTAAATTGTTCCAGCCCTGGATCTCTTGCTCCCATTAATAACAAGACACAATCGTCAGTCAAATGTGGCCTGATTTGATTGAGCAAATCATTTCTATTTTCAACAAAATAGGCATTTTTACCCATTTGGCTGATTGCCTGAATCAAGTCGTTGGAGGAAATATCTTTGACGGCTGTTCCGCCTGCGTAAAAGATTTCACTCATCCAGATTTCATCAGTTTCTCTTAATGCTTTGGCGAATTCCTGAATAAAGTCATCTTTCAAAAATCGTGTTGGACCATACCCATGCGGCTGGAACCAAGCAATTACTTTTGGAGCGATGTGCTGGCATGCTTCAATAGAGGCAGCACACTTTACAGGATTGTGGGCGTAATCATCCATGACATAAACCCCCTTTTTGATACCCAGCAATTGATGCCTTCTATAAATACCTTCGTATTTTTCTAATGCTTTCGCGCAATCCTGAAGTGACACGCCTAATTGATGGGCAACCGCAATAGCTGCCAAGGCATTTTCCATATTGTGTTTTCCTACCGTATGTAAGGTGAATAATTGTTCTTGCACCTTGAATGAAATCTGTAATCCTTGTTGATGGAAGTCAGTGGCTTGGTAACCGCAACCTGCCTTACTGTTGATGGTGAAATCAAAAGATGAGTCGGCTGATAATGTTGCCGCCAAAGCATTGGACTGATTGACAACAAATAACTTTTGGGTGTTCTTTTTGAATTGGGAAAAAATAGAAATCAATTCTTCCATTTCCTGGTGGTCTTTGTCAATATTTAATAATAAGCCAACTTCAGGGGTGTATTGAACAATGGAACCATCGCTTTCATCAGCTTCAATAATCAGCCATTCGCCGCTGCCAACTTTTGCATTGCCGATTTTATTTTCTTTGATGATACTCACCAGTCCGGCGCCGCTAATGATACTGGGCATTTTGCCTGCCTGCGAAAGGATATCAAAGAGCATGGCACTGGTAGTACTTTTTCCTGAAGTACCTCCCACAGCGATGGTTTTCTTGCTTCTGGCAATCATGGCCAACAACTCACTTCGTTTGATGATGGGAATAGACAAGGATTTTGCTTTTTGTACTTCCAAAACCGTATCCTCGACAGCCGTTGATACCACTACCAAATGGGTGTCTTCATTTATTCCAGAACCATCCTGGAAAAAACATTGAATCCCTGCGGATTCTAATTTATTACGGGTGTCATTTGACTCCCCGGGAACAAAATAACGATCGCTACCCCGAACTGTTTTACCCGTTCCTGATAGATATTGGGCCAGGGCACTCATGCCTGTACCGGCCACCCCAATAAAAAAAATATTGTCAAAATTTTCAATTGAATTCATGGCAGTGTTGCTGATTCATTTGGATTCGCTAATTTACAGATAATGTATGGCTATCCGCATAAATTCGATGTATTATGAATAAAATATTGTTGACATTTCTGTTGAATACGGTTGCCTTTGTATTCATCTCTTATTCTCAACCCAAATCGATAAAAGATAGTGCTGGACAACCAGAAGCCGTTGCCACCTTTGCACAAGGCTGTTTTTGGCACACCGAAATGGTTTTTCAAAACTTGGTGGGTGTAAGAGAAGCGGTGTCTGGTTATGCTGGAGGTTCAGTTCTGCATCCAACCTACGAGGAAGTGTCAATGGGGCAAACGGGGCATGCTGAATCGGTGCAGGTATACTACAACCCAAAACAAATAAGTTTCAAAACATTGGTGGAAGCTTACTTTGCCAGCATGGATCCCACCACCCTCAATAGACAAGGCAACGACATTGGGACCCAGTATCGATCGATTGCATTTTATTCAACAGAGGAAGAAAAAAAGATTATACAGGAAGTGATTCAACAACTCAGCCTTTCTAAAAAATATTCAAAACCAATTGTAACTGAGCTGGTGAAATTGAAAGTTTTTTATCCAGCGGAGAAATATCACCAGGAATTTATCAAAAATCATCCTAACCATCCTTATGTAAAAAGTGTTTGCTATCCGGAGTATTTGCATTTCAGGCAAACCTTTAAGGGCTTATTCAAAGATTAGTGTTTATGCACAACTGCTTCTGCTGATTTTAATTCCTTTTGAAAATCATATTGCAGGTCTTCATGAAAAGTTGAAATGATGGTATTTGCTTTTTTTACCAATGAGGTATAAATATTGGTCAGCGCAACACTCTCCTCTTTGTGTAATGGCAGTTCATTGATAGATCGAATCAAGTAAATGACGATTGAAGCTTCGGTTGACTTATTGCTGCTGTAACGAGCGTATTTATGGGAGATTCTTATGATCTTACGAATGGTTTTCTTAGCCAGATATAACTGGCGTGTATTTACGTCTTGAAAGAGCGTTTTGATCTCATTGATCACATCTTGCAAAAAACCTTCTTCATCCTGGTGATAAAATAAAAGATAACTCAACAGCTCTTTGTTGTCTTTTTTGTATTTGGCGAGCCGCATGCAAAATTCCAACAGCTGACTCGAAGACAATGCATTCAGCTCATCCTTTATTTCTTTGACAGATGCCGCTTTCATTATTAAGAAACGATCGATACTTTTTCCATTCTGTCTCCAGCGACAATTGAATCAATGATATCCAATCCTTCAGTGACCATTCCGAAACAAGTGTGCACTCCATCCAAATGCTTGGTGTTTTGCCGATTGTGACAAATGAAAAATTGAGATCCTCCCGTGTTGGGACCTCTGTGTGCCATGGATAATATTCCTCTGTCATGAATTTGATGGGGCGCTTGAGTTTCGCAGGGAATAGAATATCCTGGACCACCGGCACCTGTTCCATCGGGGCAACCTCCTTGAATCACAAAATCCGGAATCACTCGATGGAACGCAAGACCGTCATAAAAGCCTTGTTCTATTAATTTCTTAAAGTTATTAGCGGTGATGGGTGTGGCGTCATCATACAATTCGAATTTGATGACTCCTTTGTTGGTTTTCATTTCTCCTTTGGTGCGTGTAACTGTACTCATTTCTTGATCATTTGATTGTGCACAAAAGTATACAATTAAATGATAATCAATACAAGCATAATCCGTTCAATGAATTGACCTAGCCAGGCCATTTATCTTCGGATAAAATCCTGTCTAGATCATACTGGAACTCGTTTTTTTATCTTACTTTCATTCTTTGAATAGATTAAAAAACACTTTTCATGAAACTTTTTGTTGCCGGATTGCCTTATGATTTGGATGATGCTGAACTGGAAGAAATTTTCGAAAAATTTGGCGAAGTAGTGTCGGCCAAAGTAGCTATGGACAAAGAAACTGGCAAGAGCAAGGCTTTTGGATTTGTCGAAATGAAAAACAAAGAGGACGGCATGGAAGCCATCAATTGTTTGAACGACATCTCTTTGGGTAAAAAACCACTTGTGGTGAAAGCAGCGGAGGAACGTGCCAAAGATCCTCGTCCCGGCTTCAATAGCCATCGACGCTAGAAGGACAATACGCCCCTGTTTTATTCGATTCCCGCTGTTAAAATCTTGCCCCCTCAATATTTTTAACGATATTTGCTGTGTCATTAATACATATGAAGGTTTTAATCAAGCAAGCCCGTATTGTTAGCCCCTCCTCTCCCCATCACGGGAAAACAATGGATATTCTGGTAAAAGACGGTACCATTGTTCAAATAGCCAATAAAATCACCGAAAAAGCAGACCATACGGTTGAGAATCCTCAATTACATGTAAGCATTGGCTGGATGGATCTTTTTGCTGATTTCGGCGATCCGGGTTTTGAACACCGTGAAACCCTTGAATCGGGTGCAGCGGCTGCGGTTGCTGGCGGTTTTACCAGTGTTTTGATTGTCCCCAATACCCAACCAATCGTGTCTTCCAAAACACAGGTTGAGTACATCAAACAAAAATCAATCTCTCTTCCCATCGATATTCTTCCTATGGGTGCTATTACCAAACAGGCTGAAGGCAAAGAACTTGCCGAAATGTATGACATGCATGCAAGTGGTGCGGTTGCTTTCAGCGATGGTTGGCAGTCTTTGCAAAATGCTGGAATCTTATTGAAAGCCTTGCAATATGTTCAAGCCAAAGACGCCTTGGTGATTCAATTGCCCAATGATCAAACCATTGGCCCCCATGGATTGATGAACGAAGGCATTGTCAGCACTCAACTCGGATTGCCCGGGAAACCACCCATTGCAGAAGAATTGATGATTGCCAGAGACATCGAATTACTCAAGTATACCCAATCCAAATTGCATATAACCGGTGTGTCAACCAAACAGGGAATCGCATTGATTCAACAAGCCAAGCAACAAGGGTTGCAGCTTTCTTGTTCTGTCACGCCTTATCATTGTTTTTTCTGTGATGAAGATTTGATGGATTACAACACGCATCTAAAAGTCAATCCGCCGCTCAGAACCCGTGAAGACATGATGGCCATTCGCGAAGCTGTTGCCAAAGGTGTCGTGGATTGTATCTCGTCTCACCACCATCCTTTGCATTGGGATGAGAAGAACTGCGAATTTGAATATGCTAAAAATGGCATGGAGACTTTCGAGGCGGTTTTTGGTGTGTTGCATTCGGTATCGGAGTCATTGGATATGTTGATTGAACAGTTGACCACTCGTCCCCGCAGATTGCTTGGACTTCCAGAACCGACCATTCAAGAAGGATCCCCCGCTTGTTTTACTTTTTTCAATCCCTCTGAAGAATATGTTTTTGATGCTACTATGATTCAATCTGCTTCTTCGAACAATGCTTTCATCGGTAAAACCCTTACGGGCAAAGTACTCGGCATTTTACACAAAAATCATTTGGTTCTCACAGCTTAAAATTCCTTTTTGATTGATTCAATTTGTTTGGATGAATCAATATCCTTTATTCAATCGTTTTACACATGAAATCTATCCATTCAACATACAAAGGTTTGATCAGCGGTTTTTTTTTGATAACGCTTTCTGTTGTCCTTTTTTATGTTTTTCATTTGTCAGAAAAAGGAAATAGTCAATACTTGATTTTGTTTCTATTCGGATTGAGTATTTGCTGGCCCTTACTGGCGCTTAAGAAAAACACACAAGCCGATCATACATTTAATAATTATTTCTCAGAAGGATTCAAGTCTTTTATCGTTGTGACTTTATTGATGGTTATCTATACCTTTTTCTTTTATCATTATAATCCCCAGATTTTAGAAAAGGTCATTTTGGAGAATAATCAAATGATTCTTGAGCAAGGAAACAGAACAGTAGGCGAAATAGAGGAAAATTCTAAGAAACTTAGAAGCATATTCATGCCTATGATGCTGTCCTTCACCACCATCAAGTTTTTGGCACTGGGGGCTGTTGTTTCTGCAGCAGGCGCGTTTGTTTTAACAAAAGAATTGCCTAATTTTAATAAAAGATAAATTGTCTTTCATGGATATTTCTATTGTCATTCCTTTATACAACGAAGAAGAGTCTTTGCCCGAATTAACGGCATGGATTGAACGTGTGGTGCAGGCTCATCAATTCAGCTATGAAATCATCATGATTGACGATGGAAGTACTGATGGATCTTGGGAAGTGTTGCAGCAATTGTCTTCCCGCAATCCAAATGTCAAAGGAATTAGGTTTCAACGCAATTATGGCAAAAGCGCTGCCTTGAACGAAGGTTTTAAAGCTGCTTCGGGCGAAGTGGTCATTACCATGGATGCCGATATGCAAGATAGCCCTGATGAAATTCCGGCATTGCGCAACATGATCATTGAGGGGAAGTATGATATAGTGAGTGGTTGGAAGAAAAAGAGGTATGACAACGCTTTTACAAAGAACCTGCCGAGTAAACTATTCAACGCTGCTGCCAGGAGGATGAGTAAAATTCACCTGCATGATTTCAATTGTGGGTTGAAGGCTTATCGCAAAAGAGTGGTCAAAAGCATTGAGGTTTATGGTGAAATGCACCGATATGTACCCGTGCTTGCCAAATGGGCAGGCTTTAGAAAGATTGGAGAGAAAATAGTGGAACACCGTCCGCGCAAATATGGAGTAACCAAGTTTGGTTGGAGTCGTTTTGTCAATGGCTTCCTCGATTTACTGACCATATTCTTTATGGGTAAATTTGGAAAACGTCCCATGCATTTTTTTGGCCTATGGGGAACAGTGTTTTTTCTGTTTGGTTCTTTAATTTTTATCTATCTGACCATTAGCAAGTTCTTTTTATTAATTACCGGCATGACCCAACGTCCTTTGTTCTTTTTTGCCATTCTTGCCATGATTATCGGAACCCAATTATTTTTAGCAGGATTTTTGGGCGAATTGATATCTAGGAATTCTTCTGAAAGGAATCAATACCTGATAGACGGCAAGATTGGACTGTGAGTAACCCTATAATATCTTTTTTGAATTTAATTCTATATAAACTTCTTAATAAATTTATTATCAAATAGTTAGATGAGTAAAACTGAAAGAAGTATTGTAATCATTGGCCCTGCCCATCCCCTAAGAGGCGGCTTGGCTTCTTTCAACGAGCGTTTGGCAAGGGCTTTTCAAGCAAAAAATCATTCTGTTCATTTGGTTACGTTTTCTTTGCAATACCCTGGCTTTTTATTTCCCGGCACCACTCAATATTCATCAGAACCTGCCCCAAAGGATATTCAAATCAGTCCCTGGATCCATTCAGTTAACCCACTGAATTGGCTGAAAATTGGTTGTAGACTTAAAAAAAGTCGGCCGGATATCATAGTGGTTCGCTATTGGTTGCCTTTTATGGGGCCTTGCTTGGGTACCCTATTACGGATTGCCCGTTCCAATGGTCATACCAAAGTAGTTTGCATTGCCGACAACATGATCCCTCATGAGAAGAGATTCGGTGACCGTGCTTTTACCAAATATTTCATCCAGCCGGTAGATGCTTTTGTTACCATGAGCCAAAAAGTGTTTGATGATGTTCGGTTGTTTACCAAAGAAAAGCCAGTTCATCTTACCCCCCATCCTTTATATGATCATTTTGGTGACATCGTGGATAAGCTCACCGCCAGGAAACATATTGGAATTCGTCCTGAAGCGAAAATTGTTTTGTTTTTCGGATTTATCAGACATTACAAAGGACTAGACATGCTGTTGAATGCCATTCATGTATTGGACCGTCAGCACGGCTTTGATGCTAATATCCAATTTTTAATAGCAGGCGAATTTTACGAAGATGCTGCACCGTATCAGCAACAGATAAAAGAATTGGGTATTGCCCATCGATTGATATTAAGAACAGATTTTATCCCCGACAGCGAAGTGAAATATTATCTCTGTGCTTCGGATGTGGTCATACAACCCTATAGAAATGCCACCCAGAGTGGTGTCACCCCCCTTGCCTACTATTTTGAAGTACCCATGATTGTTACCAATGTGGGTGGATTGCCCGCTTTGGTACCGGATGGCAAAGTCGGCTTGGTGGCTGAACCCACTGCCGAATCAATTGCCCAGAAAATTGCTCAATATTTTTCATTGGGTGCGCAACATTTTATTCCAACTCTTCGAGCCGAAAAACAAAAATACACCTGGGATAAGATGGTCGATCAATTGCTGGAAGCCGCGCATTGATTGAAATTCAGCCCAATTCTTTGAGGAGTATTTCTTACATTGCAGTATGATTTTCAGAAGCAAAGCCCCTCTTCGTATAGGTCTTGCCGGTGGAGGTACCGATGTGAGTCCGTACAGTGATTTATATGGAGGTGCCATTTTGAATGCCACTATTTCTCTTTCTGCTTATGCCAACATCGAGCCCCTTCAAGAATCCAAGATTATAGTAGAGGCTTTGGATCGGGGGGAACAACAAGTGCATGCTTGGGCTCCTGTTTTACCTATAGACGGCACGCTTGATTTATTGAAAGGTGTATACAACCGTATTGGCCAGCAATTTGGTTTTCCTGCAGGTGGCTTTAAACTGTCCACATTTGTTGATGCCCCTGCTGGATCGGGTTTGGGTACTTCTTCTACTCTCGTGGTGGCGATTGTTGGTGCTTTTGTGGAAATGCTCAAACTTCCTTTGGGAGATTATGACATCGCCCATTTAGCTTTTGAAATTGAAAGAAACGAATTGGCTTTGGCTGGCGGGCGACAGGATCAATACGCAGCTACTTTTGGCGGCGTTAATTTCATGGAGTTTTATGACAACGATAAGGTGATTGTCAACCCATTGAGAATTCATCCTTCCTACATGCACGAATTAGAAAATAATTTGGTGTTGTATTTCACAGATACTTCTCGTGAAAGCGCCACCATTATTAAAGAACAAGTGCAAAACGTCAATAGTAAAAACGAAAAGAGCATTGAGGCGATGCATTTACTAAAAGAACAAGCCCAAAGAATGAAGGAGGCTTTGTTAAAAGGAAGACTGGACGAACTGGGTGAAATCCTGGATTTTGGTTTTCAACAAAAAAGAAAAATGGCTGCGAATATCAGCAATAGCCGAATGGAGGAAATATATGAAGCCGCTAAGCATGCCGGCGCTACCGGAGGCAAAATTAGTGGTGCTGGCGGAGGTGGATTTATGATTTTTTATTGTCCGGGCAATTCCAGCCATGCTGTAAAAAAAGCGCTTATGCAATTTGGGGGTGCTGTCAGGCCTTATACTTTTACTACCTATGGTCTAACCACTTGGACCCATTCATCCAATTCGAATATAATATGAATCAAACCATCCGAAAAATTATTCAGTCTTCCATCGATGTAAAACAGTCTGTTTTACAGGATGAACAATTGTTGACAACCATTGAAGAATGTGCCAAGATGATTGTGCAAGCCTTTAAAAATGGGAACAAAGTATTGTTTTGTGGAAATGGCGGCAGTGCAGCAGATGCTCAACATTTGGCTGCTGAATTCAGCGGTCGTTTTTACACAGACAGAGTCGCGTTACCTGCTGAAGCTTTGCACACCAACACTTCCTATTTAACAGCAGTTGCAAATGATTACGGCTATGATGTTGTCTATTCCAGATTGATTGATGGGATAGGCAAAAAGGGAGATGTACTGGTAGGACTCAGTACTTCCGGCAACAGCGTCAATATTGTCAAAGCCATGGAGGCAGCCAAGCAAAAAGGAATGACTTGTATTGGTTTTACCGGAATTCATGGCGGCAAGATTAAAGATTGCGCCCATTTTATAATCAATGTGCCATCCAATGATACGCCTCGAATTCAAGAAGCCCACATATTGATAGGTCATATTATTTGTCAGCTGGTAGAAGCTGACTATTTTGCTAGCTAGCTTATAACCGAATCTGCCATTGAATACATGGAATTGAATCTTACCCATCATATAGATCACTTGGGCCCTGACACAAAAGAGCCAACAGCATTGGAATGCATTATACTAGCCGGTGGGCTGGGTACTCGCTTGCGTTCAGAAGTTTCTGATTTACCCAAATGTATGGCACCTGTCGGTGGTAAACCCTTTTTACAATACCTCATCGACTACCTCGTTGCGCAAGGGGTTACTCACTTTATTTTTTCTGTTGGTTATATGCATCAAAGCATCGAATCGTTTATTCATAATCAATACCCGCATCTACATTGTCATTTTTCATTGGAACAAGAACCATTGGGTACGGGAGGCGCCATCAAACTCGCTATTCAATATGCTACACAGGCAAATATATTGATACTGAATGGTGATACATTGTTTTTTGCCCCTCTTAAGGCATTGATGCAGTTTCATCATCAACACGACAATGATTGTACCCTATCTTTAAAACCCATGAAGGATTTTGATCGCTATGGTGTGGTGGAAATCAATCAACATTCTTCCATTCAATCTTTCAGAGAAAAACAATTTTATTCAGCGGGATTAATCAATGGAGGTGTTTATGCTTTAAATGTTGTTTCGTTTCGGAGAATACCCTTCCCAGAAAAATTTTCATTTGAAAAAGAATACCTGGAAAAATACCATGCCTCCCATAAAATGATGGGTATTCCACTAGACAGCTATTTCATTGACATTGGCATACCCGAAGATTATCAAAGAGCCCAGTTAGAATTACCCCTTCAATTTTCATAACTATGATACCATTGCCCGAAATAGATCAATCCTGGACACTTTTTTTGGATCGCGATGGCGTTATCAATCATGAAAAGCATCTTGATTATATTCATTCATGGGATGAGTTTAGTTTTTATGATGGCGTGCTGGAATCAATGAAAATTTTTGCCACCCGATTCAACCGAATCATTGTTGTAACCAATCAAAAAGGTGTGGGAAAAGGCTTGACTAAATTGGAAAATTTGCATTTGATTCACCAGAACATGAAAAGTGAAATTCAATCCCATGGTGGCCGTATCGATGCTATTTATTTTTGTAGTGACTTGGATGACAATAGCCCCAACAGAAAACCCAATCCTGGCATGGGCCTTCAAGCCAAGCATGATTTTCCTGAAATCAATCTAGATTGCTCCATCATGGTAGGTAATACCTTAAGCGATATGGGCTTTGGCAGAAACCTAGGCGCTTACACTGTTTTTCTTCCTACTACCCGACCCGATGTCGATTTGCAAGACCAACGAATTGATTGGGTAGCGTCATCCTTAAAAGATTTTGCCCAATTGCTCGAAAGGTAATCATTCGTTAAAACAGGCATCCGTTTTGGATTGAATCAATATATTCGTGTTTTCAATTGTAAAGTTGTTGTATGAAAGGATTTATCTGTATTATTTTGGTATTCTTACTGTTTCAGGGACATGCCCAAAACATGACCAAACAGGACCGACAATACCTCTTGCAATTGCAAGATTCCATGAAACAGTCCAACACTCAATTATTGCAGGGTATTAATTTTTCAGATCGATATCAGGCCGATAGTGTATTTACAAGGATGTTGGTCAGAGCACTTAGAACCAAGCATTCTTTTGAGTTTGCTTTTGATTCTTTGTTGAGCATTTCCAGGTTGTCTGCGCCTGACAGCAGTTTTAGAATTTTTACTTGGCAATTGTTGGTGAACGAAAATACCATACGGCAACACGGAGCCATACAAATAAGAACTGCCGATGGAACCCTTCGGTTGTATCCGCTAATTGACAGATCAGATGTAACCAATGCTCCAGCTGACACCATTGCCAATCATTTGGGATGGATCGGCGCCATTTATTATAAAATTATTCTGCATACCTATCAAGGTCACTCGTATTATACTTTATTGGGTTTTGATGAAAACAATATCCGAAGTGATAAAAAAATAATAGAAGTGTTACAATTTGATCAAAATGGACCTGTGTTCGGCAATCGTTGTTTTGAAATGGGTACGAAAGGAGCTGAAACTAAAATGGCCCGTTACATCATGGAGTTTAAAAAGCAATCTGGCCCCCGGTTAACATACGATGATCAACTGCAGATGATTGTGATGGAACATTTGATATCCGAAACCAATGAGCCCAACAAAAAATGGACCTTGATCGGAGACGGTGATTACGAGGGGTTTCAATGGGTGAATGGCAAATGGGTGTATACCGAGAAAGTTTTCAATCAAATGACTCCTGAAGGGCAGGCGCCTATTCCCAATAAAATTTTGGATGAAAAAGGTAAACTGGACGAATCCAAATTGAAAGGTGTACCCAAAGATTAATCATCCAGCTTTAGTACAGCCAAAAATGCTTCTTGTGGCACTTCTACGTTTCCAATCTGGCGCATCCGTTTTTTACCTTCTTTCTGTTTTTCTAATAGTTTTCGTTTACGGCTGATATCACCACCATAACACTTGGCTGTAACGTCTTTGCGCATCGCGCTGATGTTTTCACGAGCAATAACTTTTGCACCAATCGCAGCTTGTATAGCAATTTGAAATTGCTGTCGATTAAGCAGTTCTTTCAATTTTTCGCAAAGTTTTCTGCCAAATTCCTGAGCCCTGCTTCTGTGAATCAATGCACTCAATGCATCCACCTTCTCTCCATTGAGCAAAATGTCCATTCTTACAATATCACTTTCACGGAAACCGATCGGATGGTAATCAAATGAAGCATAGCCCCTGGTTTGTGATTTGAGTTTATCGTAAAAATCAAATACAATCTCCGTTAAAGGCATTTCGAAAGTCAATTCAACCCTGGTGGGACTCAAATATCCTTGGTGGATCAACATGCCTCTTTTGCTGATGCAAAGGGTCATGATGTTTCCGATGTATTCAGGCTTGGTGATGATCTGTGCTTTGATAAATGGCTCTTCTATTCGCTCAGTCCTGGTTGGATCGGGCAAAGTAGCCGGATTGTGCACATCAATTTTTTCTCCTTTGTTGGTGTAAGCAATGAAACTTACGTTGGGAACGGTGGTAATCACAGTTTGATTGAACTCACGTTCCAAGCGTTCCTGGATGATCTCCATGTGCAGTAGTCCCAAGAATCCGCATCGAAAACCAAAGCCCAATGCTTGAGAAGTTTCCAGTTCAAAGGTCAGGGAAGCGTCATTCAACTGCAATTTTTCCATGCAATCTCTTAATTCTTCAAACTCGTCCGTGTTTACAGGAAAGATACCGGCAAATACCATCGGCTTCACTTCTTCAAAGCCATCAATTCTTTTGTCCGTTGGATGGGCAACGGTTGTTAAGGTGTCTCCTACTTTTACTTCTTTGGCATTTTTAATCCCGGTGATGATATATCCTACATCTCCACAATTCACTTGATCTTTCTTCTCCATCCCCAATTTCAAGATGCCCACTTCATCTGCCTCATATTCCTTATCAGTACTGAAAAATTTAACTTTGTCTCCCTTTTTGATGCTGCCGTTGAAGATTCTGTAATAAACAATAATGCCTCTGAAACTATTGAAAACACTGTCAAAAATCAAGGCTTGCAAGGGGGCCTCGGGATTGCCAGTAGGCGCTGGAATACGCTCTACAATGGATTGTAAAATCTCCTCTATGCCAATACCGCTTTTGCCACTCGCCAATAAAATATCCTCCTCTTTGCAACCGATCAGTTCTATGATTTGATCTTTCACTTCAGGGATCATAGCCCCGTCCATATCAATTTTATTGATTACTGGAATGATCTCCAAATCGTTGTCTATGGCTAAGTATAAATTGCTGATGGTTTGTGCCTGAATGCCTTGAGTAGCATCTACCAGTAATAAAGCTCCTTCACAAGCAGCAAGGGCACGGCTCACTTCATAACTAAAATCCACATGGCCCGGTGTATCAATCAGATTGAGTATATAATTGCCAGCCTGTACATTAGGAAGGTTGTTTGTGTTTTTGTAGGGGTAATTGATTTGAATGGCATGACTCTTAATGGTGATGCCTTTTTCGCGCTCCAAATCCATGTCATCCAGTACCTGAGCCTGCATGTCTCTCTCACTAATCGTGTTGGTGGTTTGTAACAGCCGATC
>CANGBQ010000038.1 GCA_947451985.1 Chitinophagaceae bacterium
AAAGAAGGTACATAAAATTTGATGCCGAAGTAAAGCATACGATTAAATACAATAAGACATCGCTAGCTTTAAGAGGATTTATGGGCATCGGCATTCCTTTGTTGGGAAGTGACACCAATCGCACCCTTCCTTTCTTTAAACAATATTTCGGTGGGGGTAGCAACAGTATGCGCGCGTGGCCGGTCAGGGGTATTGGGCCCGGTGGCAATCCATTGATTCCTTTCTCTTCGACCAAAACAATATTCAATGATCGAACCGGCGACATGCAACTGGAAGCGAACATTGAGTACCGCTATGACATTGCCCGAATCATTCCGAATACGTTGACATTGCGTGGTGCCATTTTCACAGACATTGGTAATATCTGGAATCTAAAAAACACCAAAAATATCGGTGGTACTGATACTGCCCAGTTCAATATTAAAAATCTGTATAGACAATTGGGCGTTTCTGCAGGAACAGGCCTCCGACTGGATTTCAGCTATTTTGTGGTTCGACTCGATTTTGGTTTCCGATTCAAAAGACCGGAATTGTTTTACCAGAACGATGGATGGAAAGCTCCTTCTATTAGTTTCAGTGACATGTTTAAGAAGATTTTCACCAAAGGAGACAATGATGAATACCGTAAATGGAGATATGAGAATTTCAATTTCACCATTGGGATAGGCTACTCCTTCTAATACAATCAAATATTGATTTTACCGGATAGATGCCAAAAATACATCCAAGTTTTGGGCATCAGATATTTCAAAAGTGCCAATTCTTGTTCTTCTTAAAGAACTTAGGTAGGCTCCGCAACCCAATTGCGCTCCGAAATCATGGGCAATACTTCGAATATACGTTCCTGTTGAACACACAATTCGAAAATGAACGATCGGAAAATCAATGGAAACAATCTCAAAAGATTTAATGAAAATGGTTCGGGGCTGCAAATCCACTTCTTCTCCTCTCCTTGCCAATTCGTACAAAGGAGTACCCTTCTTTTTAATGGCTGAATAAATTGGTGGTATCTGCTGAATGGTTCCAATAAACGCTTCGGTAGCTGCTTGCACTTGCTGAGGAGTAATCGATGCAATGTCTTTGAACTGTTCTAGTTGGCTTTCCAAATCGTAGGTAGGCGTAACAGCACCCAAGGTAAAAGTTCCGGTGTACTCCTTTTCCTGCGCCATGTATTCATTGATCTGCTTGGTAAACTTTCCGGTACACACAATCAACAAGCCTGTTGCCAGCGGATCCAATGTTCCTGCATGACCTACTTTTTTAATCTGAATCGCATTTCTGATTTTTCTGACCACATCAAATGAAGTCCAATGCAGTGGCTTGTCGATGAGCAACACTTTGCCTGTTTCAAAAGACAATTTCAGCGTCTCATTGATGGGAGTATATATTTTTTTAACTGAATGTTCTGCACCGCCTTCCCCTTGGCTGGCTTTGTGCTTTTGCCAATATGATCCCTTTTTAGCCAAAATGTCCCAGGTTAAATGATGCTGAATTAATAGGCCCTCGCAAACAACACACGTTGTATGCTGGGTTTTCCAGTTAGAATACAAGCGCCGTTTTCCAATTTGTTTTGGAGTGGAATACAACGAATGGTTGCTTTCGTCTGTTCTTTTATTTTATCTTCCGTCTCGCTGGTGCCATCCCAATGCGCAGATACAAAACCGGCTTTGGTGTCCAATAGCTGAACAAATTCATCCCAAGAATTTGCCTCACGGATGTTTTCATTTCTGAATGCCAAAGCCCTGTTGAAGATATTTTGTTGAATATCCTCCAATAATTGTTGAATGTATGTTGCCAATCCATCGATTGAAACCGATTGTTTTTCCTTTGTATCTCTTCTGGCAAGTTCTACCACATTGTTTTCAATATCACGCAATCCCAATGCGACCCTTACCGGAACGCCTTTCAATTCATATTCGGCAAACTTCCATCCTGGACGTGTATGGTCATTGTTGTCATATTTTACTGAAATGCCCAAGGCTTTCAATGATTGTACGATACCCGCTACTTTATCATCAATGATGGGCTTGCTTTCTTCCCCTTTGTAAATAGGTACAATCACCACTTGCAGCGGTGCAATACGAGGCGGCATCACCAAGCCTTGGTCATCGCTGTGAGCCATGATCAAGGCACCAATCAATCGGGTAGAAACACCCCAGCTGGTCGCCCATACATATTCTTGTTTGTTCTCTTTGTTCAAAAATTGCACATCAAATGCTTTGGCAAAATTCTGTCCCAAAAAATGAGAGGTGCCTGCTTGCAAGGCTTTTCCATCTTGCATCAAGGCTTCTATACAATAAGTATCTTCTGCACCCGCGAATCGTTCGTTGGCGGTTTTCACCCCTTTGATGACAGGAACAGCCATGTATTGTTCTACAAAATTTGCGTACACTTCAAGCATTTTAGTGGTCTCTTCCACTGCTTCTTCTTTGGTAGCATGTGCCGTATGGCCTTCTTGCCATAAGAACTCTGCAGTGCGCAAAAACAAACGTGTACGCATTTCCCAACGCACCACATTTGCCCATTGGTTTACCAAAATAGGAAGGTCTCTATAAGATTGAATCCATCCTTTATATGTATTCCAGATGATGGCTTCGCTGGTAGGGCGAATCACCAATTCTTCTTCCAGTTTAGCTTCCGGATCAACAATCAACTTGCCCTTTTGATTGGGATCATTTTTCAATCGGTAATGGGTAACCACCGCACATTCTTTGGCGAAACCCTCTGCATTTTTTTCTTCGGCCTCAAACAAACTTTTAGGAACGAACAGAGGAAAATAAGCATTCACGTGGCCTGTTTCTTTAAACATACGATCAAGGACATCCCTCATATTTTCCCACAAGGCATAACCGTATGGCTTGATCACCATACAACCACGAACGGCAGAATAATCAGCCAGTTCTCCTTTGATCACTAAGTCGTTGTACCATTGCGAATAATCAGCCGCTCTTGTAGTTAATTCTTTGCTCATAATTGAAAATATCTATCCGTTTAACCACACAAAAGTAACAACTTCAATGTAGAATATTTTAATCCGGTCTGGAAACAGGGGTTAAATTTTATGTCTTTCGGCCAATTCTTTGTCTACAAAGGCTTTCACCTCATCCATTTGAGGGGCAAACCATTGTATTGAAGGATTTTTTTTGAACCAGGTCATTTGCCGTTTGGCATATTGACGAGTATGGGTTTTGATAGAGGCAATTGCTTCGTCTAGAGAACACTGTTGCTGCAAATAATCAAAAAGCTCTGTATATCCAACCGTCTGCAGCGCATTGGTATGCTGATAGGGCAAACAAGTTTTCACTTCGTCGAGCAGCCCCTCTCGCATCATTTGATCTACTCGTTCATCAATTCGTTGATTCAAAACAACTCTGGGTAATTCTAAACCAACCCAAATCGCATCAAATGGTCTTTGTGCTTTTTGATGAGTCTGAAAAGAAAGAATAGATTCTCCCGAACTTCTTTTGACTTCAAGCGCACGCATCATCCGTTGGGGATTGTCCATTTCTTTGGTAGCTGCATACGCCGGATCTTCTTTTTGCAGGGTGTCTTGCAACCAGCCGATACCGAGCTGCTCATAAGAATCTATGATTTGTTGTCGAACAATTGCCGGTACGGGAGGAATGGCATCGAGGCCTTCTACCAATGCTTTCAAATACAAACCCGTCCCTCCTACCACCACAGCGCAATCTGCTGTTTGAAAAATCTGAGTGAGTGATGACAAAGCATATTGTTCGAAATCCACCGCAGTGATGGCATCCATTACAGAATGCGAATGGATAAATGCATGTGGAACCATGGCCAGTTGCTCCGGACGGGGAGCAGCCACGCCAATGCTTAATTCCTTGTAGCATTGACGGCTATCCGCTGAGACAATGGAGGTTTGTAAATATTTAGCAAGACCGATGGCCAAATCTGTTTTCCCTACAGCCGTAGGGCCAGCTATTATGATGATGGTCTTTTTCAAATAGAAATAAAATTTATGCGATATGCTTCAATTCAACTCTGCACAATTATTCTTCTACCATATCATCCGAGAAAGATTCATCCGCATCGCCCAAGGCATCGGACTCATCTCCTTCTTCTCCAAACCCATCTTTGAGTGCGTCTGGTTGTAAATCGTATTTCTCCTCCATCTCTGCCAGATGGCTATCAATGATGCCTTTGGTGCCGTATTGAGAGGGGCCGATCCCTTCTGTTCTAACACAGGAGGGATAAGAGATTTGGGCATCTGCTGCTTTGTCAATGTGTATCAATTCCACCATGAACTGCCAGTTCTTCACAAAATCATATTGATAAATGAATTTTTGGTTGGGGTCAGCCACCTGACTTCCAATAGACACTTCATTCATCAAAAGTGGCTCAACTTTATAGGGTTTGTCATATTTCTCCAAAGAAATTTCTCTGCCCTGTTGCCAAGCATCATTGCTCTTGTAAAAAGTAGCCGGATGCTTTTGATCAAATTCATAACTTTTCAAAATGGCTACATGCAAATCATAAAAAGTCTGAAGGTGCTTGATCGCAATATCTCTGTAAATACTTTCGTCTTCTTCCCAGTAAATTCTGAATTTTAAAATTGCCATGTTCAAATGTAGGAAATTTATCTGTTATTCAAAGTAAGCCAAGCGCCCGCCCCTGCTCAATCATAAAACAATGAGCGGCTTCGTATTCATTGGGAATTGCTCCGTCCAATATCGCTTCGCGAATGGCATTCTTGATGATGCCGACCGTTCTGCCTTGCGATAATTTAAAATGATTCATAATCATTTCTCCGGTAATCGGGGGCTGCCAGTTTCGAATATGGTCTTTGGCTTCCACTTCTTCGCATCGCTGCATGACCATCTCGAAATTTTCTATGAAGCGCTTTACTTTTTGTTTGTTTTTGGAAGTGATATCGGCTTTGCAAAGCATAAAAAGCGATTCCAAATCATCTCCAGCATCAAAAATCAATCTTCGTATAGCCGCATCTGTGATATTTTCTTTGGTCAAACTGATGGGACGCAAGTGAAGCTCTACCAATTTTCGAACCAATTTCATTTTTTCGTTCTGGGGCAATTTGAGTTGAGCAAATATTTTGGGTACCATCCTGCCCCCCACCACTTCGTGTCCGTGAAAAGTCCATCCGTGGCCTTCCTCAAATCTTTTGGTAGCAGGTTTCGCGATATCATGCAAGACAGCAGCCCATCTCAACCACAAATCGTGGGTGTGCGCTGAAAGGTTGTCTACCACCTGAAGGGTATGGTAAAAATTATCTTTGTGCCCCATCCCATCAATATATTCGGCCCCAGCCAAAGCAGCCATCTGCGGAAAAATAATATCCAGCAATTTGGTTGTAAATAGCAGATCGAATCCTACAGATGGTTTGGGGGAAAGCAATATTTTATTTAATTCATCGGCTATGCGTTCTTTGCTGATGATTTTAATTCTCGGCGCAATCTCTCTGATTGATTGTAGGGTTTCTTTCTCAATTGTAAAGCCCAGTTGCGAAGCGAAACGAATGGCCCGCATCATGCGCAATGGATCATCGCTAAATGTTTCCGCAGGCGATAAAGGCGTTTGAATCACTTTGTTTTGGATGGCCTCCATTCCCTGAAAAGGGTCTATCAATTTTCCAAAACGATCCGGGTGTAAGTCAATGGCAAGCGCATTCATGGTGAAATCCCTTCGATTTTGATCGTCTGCTAAAGTACCAGGCTTGACCATGGGATTCCTACTGTCAAAATCGTAGCTTTCTTTTCGAGCACCCACAAATTCAATCTCCATGATATACCCTGTGGGGTCGATTACCTTGATTTGAGCAGTTCCAAAATTTTTGAAAAAATTCACCATGGGAACAGGTGAAAACTTTTCTGCAACGGCATGAGCCAAAGCAATGCCATCTCCTACACACACCACATCGATGTCTTTCGTATCCCTTTGCAGTATTTTGTCTCTCACAAATCCTCCAATCACATAGGCATCCAAGTCCAATGACTGGGCCGCCGCAGCGATCTTCTGAAAGACCATTGTTTCAAAATCTGTACACTTGATATCCATCGGCTGCAAAAATACTTGATAAAGGCTAAAAACAGGGTTTTGGGTTTGAAAGCAAAAGCAAACTAGATTTCGGCATTATAGTTGTCTATATAAGTATCCCATTCAAAATACCCGATTTACGGGTTAATTTTGCCAAATTGACCATATAACCAGAACGAATGAATAAGAATTTTTTTATGCAAGGATCGGAGGATGAAATGGAGTTCATGCCCATTATCCCTCTCAATGAAGAAGAGCAGTCAAATGCAGACCTGGAGCAGATGTCAGCCGAATTGCCTATCCTACCCCTTCGAAATACAGTATTGTTTCCCGGAGTGGTTATTCCCATTACGGTAGGCCGCGACAAAAGCATCAAAGCCGTGACAGATTCTTATAAATCTGACAAATTGGTAGGTGTGGTAGCGCAAAAAGACAGCACCATTGAAGAGCCCAGTGCTGCCGATCTGGAAAAAATTGGTACGGTCGCTAAAATTGTGAAGTTGATTAAAATGCCAGACGGAGGCACGACTATCATTATTCAGGGCCGGAAGCGCTTTAGCATAGAAGAAATTACCACAGATGATCCATATTTCAAAGCACGCATTGAGCTGTTGCAAGAGGAAAAACCAACCAATGATGTTGATTTCAACGCAATGATCAGCAGTATCAAAGATTTGGCAGCTCAAATAGTTGGATTGTCTCCCAATTTACCCAGTGAAGCGGCCATCATTCTTAAAAACATAGAGAATCCTTCTTTTCTGATACATTTTGTCAGCAGTAACCTCAATTGCGATGTAAAACAAAAACAACAATTATTAGAAATCAGCAACATCAAAGAACGGGGAGAATTGTTGATGGGATTGATGCATACTGAATTGCAATACGCCGAATTAAAAAACAAGGTTACGAACAAAACCAGGGCCGAACTGGATAAGCAACAAAGAGATTATTTCTTACAACAGCAATTGAAAGCCATCAAAGATGAATTGGGCGGAGAAAATGCAGCAGAGTTGAAAGAAATGATAAAAAAAGCCGAAACAAAAAAATGGACAGCGGCTGCCAAAGAAATGTTTACCAAAGGGGTGGAAAAACTGGAACGCATGCATCCTTCCACACCAGATTATTCTGTCGTGTACAATCATTTGGACTTGTTATTGGACTTGCCTTGGGAAGAATGTACAGAAGACTCTTACGATTTAAAAAAGGCCAAAAAAATCCTGGACAAGGACCATTACGGAATGGACAAAATAAAAGGGCGCATCCTGGAATACTTGGCGGTGTTGAAATTGAAGGGAGATATGAAAAGCCCTATTCTTTGTTTCATCGGGCCTCCCGGTATTGGAAAAACCAGTTTGGGCAAAAGTATTGCAGCTGCCATCAACCGAAAATACATTCGTGTCAGCTTGGGCGGCCTGCATGATGAAAGCGAAATCAGGGGTCATCGGAAAACATACATTGGCGCCATGCCCGGCAGAATCATTCAATCCATTCGAAAAGCCAAGACCAGCAACCCAGTCATGATCCTAGATGAAATTGACAAAATTGGAAGCGATCACAGAGGTGATCCTTCTTCTGCCCTATTGGAAGTATTGGATCCGGAGCAAAACAATACGTTTTACGACAATTACCTGGAACTGGAATACGATCTGAGCAAGGTGTTGTTCATTGCCACTGCCAACAATATCAACAATATTCAGCCAGCACTAAGAGACAGATTAGAAGTCATTGATTTGAGCGGCTATGCCATTGAAGAAAAAATTGAAATTGCCAAGCAACATTTGATTCCGAAGCAAAAAGAGATGCATGGATTGAAAGACACTTCCTTCAAAATCAATGATGCCGTATTGGATAAAATTATTTCGGATTACACCCGAGAAAGTGGCGTAAGAGAACTGGATCGATTGCTGGCCAGCATCATGCGTTTCGAAGCCAAAGAAATGGTTATGAAAGGCAAAATAAAATCCACCATTACCGCCTCCGACATAGAAAAAATATTGGGCAGGTCAAAATACAGCAATGAACTCTACAAAATGTCAAACATTCCTGGAGTCGCCATCGGATTGGCCTGGACCTATGTAGGGGGAGATATTTTATTTATCGAAACCCAGTTGAGCGACGGCAAGGGAGAATTGAAATTAACCGGTAACCTGGGTAATGTGATGAAAGAAAGTGCCACCACCGCTTATACCTGGATACAAACCAATGCAAAGAAAATTGGCATTGACAACAGCCTGTTCATTAGCAAGAATATTCACATTCATATTCCCGAAGGGGCCGTTCCCAAAGATGGACCCAGTGCGGGCATTACCCTCATGACTGCACTAGCGAGTGCTTTTACCGGAAGAAAAATAAAACCCTATTTGGCCATGACGGGAGAAATCACCTTGCGTGGACAAGTATTGCCAGTGGGCGGCATCAAAGAAAAAGTATTGGCCGCCAAACGTTCCGGCATCAAAGAAATCATCATGTGTGCACAGAACGAAAAAGATGTGGAAGAAATCAATCAGAAATTTATTTCGGGCATTACATTTCACTATGTAAAAACCATGCACCAGGTATTAGAATTAGGCTTGGTATAAGCCACCTTAGGAACGATGCTTATCCAACCAATCTTTCTCTTTTTCAGTAGAAAGCGCTTGTACAATGCCTATCAAGAAAATACTGGCTACGTTGGCTACGAGCCACCACAAGCCGTAACTATAGTAATGGTCAATGTCTGAAGATTGATTCTTATAAAACCCAAAAATATCTAAGACAAAACTTGCTCCCCATCCCAGGATAAAGGCCATGAAAACAATTTGGGAGAAAATACGGACGGATTTGGAAGGATGCGATTTTGTCCTCAAAAAATAAATAATAAATACGCTGACAAAAAGAGCCGCTGGTAAAAACAAAATCAGCAACATATAGAAGTAAGCAAACCAAGGGATTCGATCCAGCCACCCTACTGTCAATCGGAGTGCTAAAAAAACCAGCACAAAAGCCACTAAGAATCCGACGAACGTAAAAAATATATTTCCAAACAGCCGCAGGTATTTACTCAAATTGTCTTCCATATAAAAACGCCTTTACAGATAAGGGTTACTTAAAATAACTCAGGTTGGTCTTGGGCGTGAGTTCCAAAACAGCCTCGTACATCAATTTGATGGTATTTTCAATATCATCTTTGTGCAACATCTCCACTGTGGTATGCATGTATCGAAGGGGAATAGAAATCAATACCGAAGGACATCCATCATTGGCATAGGCAAATGAATCGGTATCTGTACCCGTACTTCTGCTCACGGCTCTCAGCTGAACCGGCACTTTCTTTTTCTTGGCCACATCTTGGACAAAATCGAGCAATTTATTGTGAACCGCCGGCCCATAACAAAGTGAAGGGCCTTTGCCACAACTACACTCCCCTTCTACAATTTTGCTGATCATGGGCGTGGTGCTGTCATGGGTGACATCGGTAATGATGGCCACATTGGGTTTGATTCGGCGGGCGATCATTTCGGCACCCCTCAAACCAATCTCTTCTTGTACAGCGTTCACCACATATAAGCCAAATGGCAATTTCTTTTTATTGGCTTTTAATAAACGCGCCACTTCCGCAATCATGAATCCGCCGATGCGGTTGTCAAAGGCGCGGCCAATTAAAAAACCATTGGCCAATTCATCATATCCTTCCTCGTAAGTAGCCACGGCTCCAATGTGGATACCCAATGCTTCTACTTCTTTTTTATTGCGGGCACCACAATCAAGGAAAAGATTGTCCACTTTTGGCTGTGGTTCCTTTTCTGCATTGCCCAGTCTTGTATGAATAGCAGGCCAGCCGAAAACAGCTTTCACCGCGCCTTTCTTTCCATGAATCAATACACGCATTGATGGAGCAATCTGATGATCTACTCCGCCATTGCGTTTCAAATAAATTAAACCCTCGGGAGAAATATAATTGACAAACCAACTGATTTCATCGGCGTGTGCCTCAATCACCACTTTGAAAGGAGCGGCAGGATTGATGACTCCCACAGCTGTGCCATAGGGGTCTGTAAACATTTCATCAACGTTTGGACGCAAGTACTCCATCCATAATTTCTGTCCACTGCTTTCGAAGCCCGTAGGAGAAGGATTATTGATGTAATTTTTTAAAAAAGTGTAAGATGATTCTGGTAAAATAGATTTACTTTTTGATGACTTTGCCATATTGATAGAATTATTCAACAAATTAACTAAATAGTTGCGACAAAACTGGCGAATGTTGAAAACAGCATCACCCCGTCTACCAGAAAATAATAAAAATAATAGCCTCTTTTGATTAAAGACTTCCGATAAACCATCCATAACACTATTCCCGAAAGCGCCAAAGCGATTGCTTGAGCGATAGCCAACCCCATCATCAATACGCTAGCCAATAACAAGGTATACAACAGAAATAAAATTTTCACCATGATCTTCATCAGCTGTGGAGTGAGGTCAGTTGCCAATGAGTGGAATGCCCGCATTCGGTCAATGGCGATGTCACGGGTATCGAAAATGATTGCCAGCAAGAGAATAAAAATCCATCGAAGCAAGCAAAGCGTCCAAACCAATGCATCAACTTTGACCATCCCGGCTTTTACAGGAAAACCAACCGTTACAAAAGTCCAGGTAAAAGCCAATAACAATGTTTTGATAAAACCGACTTTACCGATAAAGCTATTTTTAGGCAGTGGCCACAACGGTAAACTATAGGCAATGGTCAAAATAATCGCCCCCACTACCCATGGTGTCAATGCTGGCCGTTGTAAGAGTATCCATACCATGCCTACTGCAGATAAAAAAAATAGCATGAGATACGTCCATTGTGTAGAAAAAAAAAGTTTCAAGGAAGGAATTTGAACAGCATATTGCTGAGCCAGTATCCAATAAAAATTATATCCTGCCAGTGTAGAAAAAAACACCAGCCATAGCAGTTGCGCATTGATTGTTAATCCCAACAACAACATGGATTGATAGGTCAATCCTGCTGAACACGCAGCCACGAACAAGGAATGAGAAAGAAAAAATTTAAAGATCCGCATTAAGGTACATAGTAATAAACAGGATCTGTCGTAATGGTATTGCTTTTATTGTTCGCAAAATCCCTTACATACACATCAAATGTAAACGTATCTGTTTGGGGCACATTCAAATCTGAATAGGTGATGAGTAAAGTACTGAGCAATACATTGATATCGACATTCAAATTGGATTGATTGATTCCGGGAAGGCTCGGAAATTTAAGGGAGTCCTCTCCTCTGGGAATATTGTTTAAATAGGTCTTTACATACACGTATGATGTATCTTTGCCATCTTGAAATCCGAAATCACCTTCTGCATCTCTTAATTGGAAAGACAATTGTGGCCCCTGCGTAGTACTAAAGGTTCCTTTAGGCCATGCATTGGGCGTCACCGAACGATAACTGATTTGAGGAGCAGTGGTGAATCGATCTTTGTTGCAGGAATATAAAAACACTGTCATTAAGAGAAGAAAGAAACTGGATTTCATCGGTAAAAAGTTGAATCCAAATGTACAACTACCCATTCAAAAAACAAGCATACCTAACCAGGCGCATTGTATACAATGATTGACTTTCAACAACCCTCCGCCGTTCGCGATGCTATATTTTCGGCCACCCCCGACAATACGGAGTCTTTGGCGATTGCACTTTTTCGATTTCAATATGAGAACAACCAGGTATACAACCGTTATTGCACCAGTATCCATACCGTAGTAGAACAAGTTGATTCCTTATATAAAATACCTTTTTTACCGATTCAATTTTTCAAAAGTCAAAAAGTAGTTTGTAATTCGTTCACCCCTGAAATGGTTTTTGAAAGCAGCGGAACCACCGGATCCGTCAATAGCAAACATGCCGTCAAATCGCTCTCTTTGTATGAAGAAAGTTTTCAAAAGACCTTTCAGCAGTTTTATGGACAGGCAGAGGATTATTGCATCATCGGGCTCCTGCCCTCCTATCTAGAAAGAAAAAATTCCTCTTTGGTGTATATGGTGGATGACCTGATTAAAAAAAGCAAGCATCCTGACAGTGGCTTTTATTTATACGATTTCGAAAAATTACACCAAACCTTGCTGCACAATGAAGCGCGTCAACAGCGCACCATCCTCATTGGCGTTTCTTATGCCCTGCTCGATTTTTCGGAACAATTCCCGATGCAATTACAACATACCATCGTCATGGAAACGGGCGGCATGAAAGGAAGAGCCAAAGAAATCAGTAAACAGGCTTTGCATCAGCAATTAAAAAACAACTTAGGCACACCTGTCATTCATTCAGAATATGGTATGACCGAATTACTCTCTCAGGCTTACTCTTCTAAAGACGGGATTTTTAATTGTCCCCCCTGGATGAAAATACTGCTCCGGGCGGCGGACGACCCTTTTGACATTTTGCAGATTGAGCAAGAACCCATGACGGGCGCAGTGAACATCATCGACCTGGCGAATGTCTATAGCTGTTCTTTTATCGCTACAGACGATATGGGCAATTTGTATCCGAATGGAAGCTTTGAAATTTTAGGAAGACTGGAAAATGCAGACATCAGGGGCTGCGGATTGATGGTATTGTAGTATTCTTTTTTGGTAATTGCACCAACAAAGACACATAAAAAAAAGCCTCACAATACTGTGAGGCTTTTTTCGTGAACTGGCTGGGACTCGAACCCAGGGCCCATACATTAAAAGTGTATTGCTCTACCAACTGAGCTACCAATTCTCCTGTCCCTGTTTAAAGGGAGTGCAAAAATAAGGCAAAATAGAATTGCAGCAAATTTTTATAGGAAAGTTTTCCATTAATAATCCCCAATAAAGTAGTTATTTCTTTGCTTTGGGGGCCACAAGTCGCTTATTTTTGCTTTAATTATATGCTATGAACAAGTTTTTTGCCAATAAAGTTGTAGCCATCACTGGAGGAAGTGACGGAATTGGAAAAGCCCTAATTGAATGGCTATTGCCCATGGGTGCCAAAATTGCCACCTGTTCCCGGACCCAGGATAAATTATACGACCTGCAACTTAGACATGCTCAATCACCTATTCATTGTGTAGTTGCAGATGTGAGCAATCACAATGATTGCAAAATGTTTATTGAATCCACCATAGAGCAGTTTGGCGGCATTGATATCCTTATCAACAATGCAGGAATTTCAATGAGAGGAATGCTGGCAGATACTGATATGGAAGTATTTAAAAAAGTAATGGACATCAATTTCTTTGGAGCATTGTATTGCACCAAATTGGCATTGTCTTCTATTACTGAAAGAAAAGGAACCATTGTAGGGGTGTCTTCTATTGCTGGTTATCGGGGATTACCAGGCAGAAGCGGCTACTCTGCCAGTAAATTTGCATTGAATGGCTGGTTGGAAGCCATCCGAACAGAACTGTCTGAAGCAGGAGTAAATGTGATGTGGGTTTGTCCGGGTTTTACAAGAAGCAATATTAGAAATGCAGCGCTCAACGAAAAGGCAAAGGCCCAAGGCGAAAGTCCATTGAATGAAGGGGAATTGATGAGCGCCGAAACCTGTGCCAAAGAAATTCTTCAAGCGATTGCCCAACACAAAAGAACTTTGGTACTAACTTTCAAGGGAAAGCAAACCGTATTTCTAAATAAGTTCTTTCCTTCAATTGCCGACAAACTCACCCGAAAATATTTTTTTAAAAATGGTGTGTTGATTAAATAATAACTTAGCCCTTTC
>CANGBQ010000039.1 GCA_947451985.1 Chitinophagaceae bacterium
AAGGTCTAAAGCAGCATAGTTTCCTTCTGCTTTAAGGGCGGCTCTCTTTTCAGCGTAATGAGCAACCATTTTTTCCCTTTTTGCTTGTCTGGCGGTGATTGATTTTTTTGCCATGTTTTAATTTTCAGATTTTTTAACGTTTTTAAAAGGCATACCCAACTCTTTCAACAATTCATATGCTTCTTCATTGGTAGTAGCAGTTGTCACAAAAGTGATATCCAATCCTGTGATTTTATTCACCTTATCGATATCGATTTCTGGGAAGATGATTTGCTCCGTTACACCCAAAGTGTAATTGCCACGACCATCAAATGCTTTATCATTGATCCCTTTGAAATCACGCACACGAGGCAATGAAACAGATACCAATCTGTCCAAGAACTCGTACATTTTCACACCACGCAACGTTACCCTTGCGCCAATAGGCATGTTTTTACGCAACTTAAAGTTTGAGATATCTTTTTTAGACATCGTTGCCACTGCTTTTTGACCCGTGATGTTAGATAGTTCATCGACAGCAATGTCAATCAACTTCTTATCTGTTACAGCACCGTTTACACCGCGATTCAAACAAATCTTGGTAAGCTTAGGCGCTTGCATAACAGTTTTGTAACTGAATTTCTTCATTAAAGCAGGTACAACTTCTTTTTTGTACTTGTCTGCCAATCTTGGCGAATGATTAGTTGTGCTCATTATTTAATTACCTCCCCTGATTTTTTTGCTGTTCTGATTAATTTTCCATTTTCTCTGGTACGCTTGATTTTGCTAGGGCCACCAGATTTAGCATCCCAAAGCATCACATTGCTGATAGCAATAGGCGCTTCGGTTTTAACGATACCACCTTTGGTATTTTGAGCGGTTGGCTTGGTGTGCTTGGTAACGATGTTAACACCTTCTACCAATACACGACCTTTTTCCAAAATCACTTCCAATACTTTGCGTGGTTTCTTCAAGTCTTTATCATCTCCGGTGATCACTACAACAGCGTCACCTTTTTTAATATTGAACTTGGGTTTGAATCTTGTACTCATTTTATTTAGCTTTTAGCTGTTATGATCCAGCTTGATTTACTTGAATGTTTGTTTGTTGGCGTTGCGTATACTACAATACTTCTGGCGCCAATGAGATAATTTTCATGTATCCCTTGTCTCTCAATTCACGAGCTACTGGCCCAAAAATACGTGTGCCTCTTGGCTCATCCGAGTTGTTCAACAATACCACGGCGTTGTCATCGAAACGAATGTAAGAACCATCTTTACGACGCAACTTATTTACCGTACGAACAATAACTGCTTTGCTCACGGTTCCTTTCTTGATACCACCGGCAGGCATTGCATCTTTTACAGTTACTACAATTTTGTCTCCGATTTTAGCGTAGTCCTGACCACTGTTTCCCAATACACGAATACATAGTACTTCTTTTGCTCCGCTGTTGTCCGCTACGTTTAATCTGCTCTCTTGCTGTATCATTTTATTTAACTTTTGCTATCAGTTGGTTACAACTGATCGTTTATGATTTTTTTTATGCTGCCCTTACAGGTGAATGAGGGGACAGCGATGAATTACTTCACTTTTTCAACCACTTCTACCAATCTCCAGCGCTTTGTTTTGCTGAGGGGACGGCTTTCCATGATTTTCACTGTATCACCGATGCTGCACTCGTTCTTTTCATCATGTGCGTGAAAACTGTTGGTCTTTTTAAGGAACTTACCATAGAGCGGGTGTTTGATTTTACGCTCTACTATTACCGTAATGGTCTTGTCCATTTTGTTGCTAGACACAACACCAACTTTGGTTTTCCTTAAGTTTCTGTCTACTGTAGTTTTTGCTTCCATCTTTTATTTATTTAATTGGATTAAGCTCCAATTTGAATTTTTCTTAATTGTGTTTTTAAACGGGCAATATCTCTTCTCAAAGCGCGAATGCTTTGAGGATTTTCAAGAGGTGAAAGAGAGTGACTGAACGTAAGTTTTTTAATACGCAACTCATCTTCTTTAATTCTTGCCGTTAAATCTGCCTCACTCAATCCCTGAAGGCTTTTTACGAAATCAACTTTTTTAGACATTTGTACTAATTTGATCGTTTGATAATTCTTTGGTTAACTACCGTTGGTGATTAGGCTGAATAATCTCTGCTTACCACAAACTTTGTTAGAATAGGCAATTTTTGTGCCGCCAATTCAAAAGCTTCTTTTGCCACTTGCTCAGGCACACCGTCGGCTTCGAAAAGGATACGGCCTGGTTGCACGATAGCAGCCCAGCCTTCTGGGTTACCTTTACCTTTACCCATCCTTACTTCAGCTGGTTTTGCAGTGATCGGCTTGTCTGGGAAAATTCTGATCCAAACATTTCCTTCACGCTTCATATGACGCGTCATGGCCTGACGAGCACTTTCAATTTGACGATTCGTTAACCACACACTGTCCATCGCTTTCAATCCGAAGGTTCCAAAAGCAAGAGTAGCACCTCTTTTGGTATTTCCCTTCATTCTGCCTTTCTGCGTCTTTCTGTGTTTTGTTCTTTTTGGTTGTAACATTTCTTATAATTTGAAATTCTATTATGATAGTTGTTGAGCCAATCAATTATTTTCTTGGACCACGGCTACGGTCTCCGCCGCGACTTCCTCCTCCACGACGATCATCTCCACCTCTTCTGTCAAAACCGCCTGCTGGTCTGTCTGCACCACCTTCGGTTTTACCACCGGCGATTACATTCGGATTCAAATCTCTTTTACCCAATACTTCTCCTTTACAGATCCATACTTTGATACCGATTTTTCCGTAAACAGTCAAAGCGAAAACACTAGCATAGTCAATATCCATACGCAAAGTGTGCAAAGGAGTACGACCTTGTTTGATTTCTTCGCTACGAGCAATCTCAGCACCACCCAAACGGCCACCTACTTTTACTTTGATTCCTTCAGCACCCATGCGCAATGCAGAAGCAATTGCCATTTTGATGGCACGCTTGTAGTTGATACGATTTTCCAATTGACGGGCAATGGTATCTCCTACAATATTTGCATCCAATTCGGGTCTGCGGATTTCCAAAATATTAATCTGAACATCGTCTTTGCCACAAAGTTTTTTCAACTCTTCTTTGATTCTGTCAACCTCACCACCCCCTTTACCAATGATGATACCTGGCTTAGAAGTATGAATGGTAACAATCAATTTATTCAGCGTACGCTCAATAACGATTTTGGCGATACCACCTTTGTTGATACGTGCATTCAGGTAATTTCTGATTTTATCATCTTCAATCAACTTGTTGGCATAATCTTTTTTATGCGCATACCAGTTGCTATCCCAACCACGGATGATTCCAAGTCTTGCACCTATCGGATTTGTTTTCTGACCCATATTCGGTTTTTAAGTATTTATTCGTTTTTTATATTAATCTTGTTTCGCTTTTTTAGGAGCGGCTTTCTTTGTTTTTGGAGCAACGGCTGTTTCAGTAGCTGCAGTTACTTTAGCTGCTTTGGGTGCTTTAGGCGCTGAAGGTGTATCGACCACCACAGTAACGTGGTTGCTACGCTTGCGTACTCTGTACCCACGACCTTGTGGAGCCGGACGCATACGCTTGATCACTCTAGCGCCGTCTACAAAAATGGTTTTTACTACCAAAGCTGATTCATCAGAACCTTCATTCTTAGATTTCCAGTTGCTGATAGCCGAAACCACCAATTTGCGCAAAGGAACAGCCGGGTGTTTTGGATTGTGCTCCAAAATAGCCAATGCCTTTTCAACTTTCATTCCACGAATCAAATCTGCCAACAAACGCATCTTACGAGGCGAAGTGGGATAATTATTCAATTTTGCTACTGCTTCCATTTTATGATGTTTAAAAGTTTGTAGTTGCTACAAACGATTTATTATGCAATCTTTTTACTTGAGTGACCTCTGAAATTTCTTGTGGGCGCAAATTCACCCAACTTGTGTCCTACCATAAATTCAGTTACATACACAGGAATAAACTTGTTTCCATTGTGTACTGCAAAAGTTTGACCAACGAAATCAGGCGTAATGGTGCTTCTGCGACTCCAAGTTTTGATTACTGCCTTCTTTGCTTTTCCTTCAACGATCGCCTGAACTTTGTTTTCAAGTTTTGCTTCAACGTAAGGACCTTTTTTTAATGAACGAGCCATGTTTTTGTTTCTGTTTATTTTCCGGTTGTTGCACCGAATATTTTAACAATGTTATTTTTAAAAAACCGATTACTATTTGTTAGGTAATTTTTTACCGTTTCTTCTTTGGATAATCATTTTATCAGATCCTTTTCCTCTTGTACGAGTAATTTCTCCTTTAGCATATTTACCCTTGCGGCTACGAGGGTGACCTCCAGACGCTCTACCTTCACCACCACCCATTGGGTGATCTACTGGGTTCATGGCAACCGCTCTCGTACGAGGACGAATTCCTTTCCAGCGATTGCGACCCGCTTTACCCATGCTTTCCAAGTTGTGGTCACTGTTACTGGTAACACCAACGGTAGCATAACAATTGATCAATACTTTTCTCAATTCGCCACTAGGCATTTTCAATACAGCATATTTACCTTCTTTGTTGGTAAGCTGAGCAGAGGTACCCGCACTGCGCACCAAAATTCCACCTTGACCAGGCTGCATTTCGATGTTGTGTACATTGGTACCCAAAGGCATATTTTTAAGCATCAACGCATTGCCCAATTCCGGAACAGCGTTGTCGCCACTGATTACTGTTTGACCTACTTGCAAACCTTGTGGTGCAAGGATGTAACGTTTTTCTCCATCTGCGTAAGACAACAAAGCAATAAATGCAGTACGGTTGGGATCGTATTCAATGGTTTTAACAGTAGCAGGAATATCTTTCTTGTTTCTTTTGAAATCAACCAAACGATACATGGTTTTGTTGCCGCTACCCATATACCTCATAGACCTGCGACCTTGCGCATTTCTACCAGCTGTGCTTTTTTGCTTTTCAACCAATGACTTTTCGGGTGTGTTGGTTGTTACTTCTGCATACGCATTACCAATTCTCCAACGAGTTCCTGCAGTAATGGGTTTGTATTTTCTAAGTGCCATTTTAAAAACTTTTATTTGTCAAAACTTTGCGGTGCTGACCACCATTCTTGTTAAAAATTAATTTTCTTGATCGACTATACCGTTCCGTACAAATCGATTGATTCGCCTTCGGCTACAGTAACCATTGCCTTCTTCTTAGCAGGCTTGCGACCTACAATGAAACCAGACTTGGTGTATTTAGCTTTCAATTTAGAAGGCATTACTGCTGTATTGACTTCTTGTACTTGAACGCCATAAAACAATTCAACAGCTCTTTTGATTTCAAGCTTGTTCGCTTTTCTGTCAACAATGAAAGAATAACGATTCATTTTTTCTGATTGCTGATTAGCCTTCTCAGACAAAATTGGCTTGATTAATACGTCAGACAGTTTCATTTTATTTATTTGATATTTTAAATTTTAATTGATTTGAAACAGTTCGATTATGCTTCTGTTTCTGAAAACAACTTTGCAGCGCTTTCTGTCATCACCAACACGTTTGCATCCAAGATATCGTAGGTATTCATGTCGCTCAACAAAGAGCCATTTACACCTGGTACGTTTCTTAAACTCAAATACATGTTGTCATTGTATTCAGGTATCACAAACAATGCTTTTTTCTTTCCGATATTCAAACTCTTCAAAATACCAGAGAATGCTTTTGTTTTAGGCGCTTCCATGTTCACATCTTCCAAGATTACAATGGCATTTTCTTTTGCTTTGTAAGCCAATGCGCTCATCTTAGCCAAGTCTTTCACCTTGCGGTTCAACTTGATGTCATATTTATGTGGCTTAGGCCCGAAGATGGTACCACCACCTTTGTACAATGGGTTACGAAGGTTACCCTTACGTGCGCCACCGGTTCCTTTTTGCTTGTGTAATTTTTTAGAAGAACCTTTTACTTCCATACGGGTTTTCACCTTGTGTGTACCCTGGCGTTGTGCAGCTTGGTATTGCTTCACCGCAAGGTAAATCACGTGGTCATTCGGCTCAATTCCAAATATTTCCTCAGGAAGCTGAATGGTTCTTCCTGTTTTTTCGCCATTGGTATTTATAATGTCTAATTGCATTGTCGTATTTTTTTAAGCTGTTCGCGCTTTACTAATTATTTCTGAATTAAAACAATTGATCCGTTGTGACCTGGTACAGAACCACTGATCAAGATGTAGTTCTTTTCAGGGAAAATCTTTACCACCTTCAATCCCTTCATTTTCACGCGATCACCACCCATGCGGCCGGCCATGCGCATTCCTTTGAATACACGGCTAGCATCAGATGAGTTACCGATAGAACCGGGTGCTCTCTGACGATCGTGCTGACCATGCGATTGCTCACCTACCCCGCTAAAGCCATGGCGTTTCACAACACCCTGGAAACCTTTACCCTTGGTAGTACCCACCACAGCAACGCTGTCGCCTTCGGCAAAAATGTCTACGGTGATGGTTTCACCCACATTTTTTTCTATTTCGCTATCGCGGATTTCCTGAACGAATCTTTTTGGAGCCGTATTGGCTTTGGAGAAATGACTTAACTCGGCTTTGTTGGAGTGCTTTTCTTTTTTGTCGCCGAATGCAATTTGGAGTGCATTGTAACCGTCACTTTCAACGGTTTTCTTTTGAGTTACTACGCAAGGACCTGCTTCAATAATAGTTACAGCGGTTTGCTTACCTGCTGTATCAAAGATGCTGGTCATGCCAACTTTCTTTCCGATAATACTTTTCATTGTATTTGTTTTATGCCCAGCGGTCTCTTCAGTTGATGAGACTTAGGCGTTCATATTTTTCTTATTTAAGAGCTTACCTGGTGCCTTCCTCGAATAGACGAGGAGGTTCATCAGGCCTTTATCTCAACATCCACACCACTAGGTAAATCCAATTTACTCAATGCATCTACCGTACGGCTGCTGCTGGTGTAAATGTCTAACAAACGCTTGTGCGTGCACAATTGAAACTGCTCACGTGCTTTCTTGTTAACGTGAGGAGAACGCAATACAGTAAAGATTTTCTTGTGTGTAGGCAAAGGAATAGGACCTGTTACCACTGCACCTGTACTGCGTACAGTTTTAACGATTTTTTCGGCAGATTTATCTACCAGATTGTGATCGTAAGACTGTAGTTTAATTCTGATTCGTTGTGACATATAAAAAGAACTTTTAAAAATCCGTTTTTTAATTTGGAGTGCAAAGGTAAGGGTACTCACTTAAACTGCAAAGGAATTGATAAAAGAATTTTAAAAACAACTGATCTGTAGCAATTTAGCCAGATGGATATTATTTAAATTATTGAATTTCAATGACTTGTATAAAAAATAATAAGTGCATCATTCCTTTATTACATAATATATAATTTCAATACATAAGCTCAACTTGACACAACCAATTGCGATTTATTAATTTACCTTTGTGGCCATCATGACCGAAAAGATCTTGATCCTTGATTTTGGATCCCAATACACCCAATTAATTGCCCGAGCAGTCCGAGAAGCCAGTGTGTATTGTGAGATTATCCCCTATCACAAAGAAATTGTATACGAGCCTTCCTTAAAAGGGATCATCTTGTCTGGCTCCCCTTTTTCGGTAAACGAAGAGAAAGCACCTTTTGTAGATATTTCGTTGATGGCCGCTAAACTTCCGGTTTTGGGAGTCTGTTATGGTGCTCAACTCATGGCAAAACAATTTGGCGGGCTAGTAGAAAAGAGCAATAAGAGAGAGTATGGACGCGCCAACTTGTTGCTGATGGGACAAAATGAATTGATCAAAGGCATCCCCGCTTCTTCACAAGTTTGGATGAGCCATAGCGATACCATCAAGGTATTGCCGGAAGGATTCACTCTTCTCGGAAAGACAGAAAGCATTCCAGTAGCTGCCTTCAGTTGTAAAAAAGAAGCACTGCACAACATGTATGGCTTGCAATTCCATCCGGAAGTATACCATTCCACTGAAGGAAAAAAAATATTAAAAAATTTCTTGAATGATGTTTGTGGTTGTTCTGGCGATTGGACTCCTGCTCATTTTATTACCGATACCATCGCTGCGATTCAACAAGAAGTGGGCGATCAACAAGTAGTAATGGGGCTGAGTGGTGGCGTTGACAGCACTGTGGCTGCTACCCTTATTCACAAAGCCATTGGTAAAAACCTGCATGGCATTTTTGTAGACAATGGCTTGTTGCGCAAACATGAGTTTGAAGAAGTAATTGAAACATACAATCAACTAGGATTGAATATAACGGGGGTGGATGCACGAGAACATTTCTACACCAAGCTAGCGGGGAAAGTTTTGCCCGAAGAAAAGCGCAAAGCCATTGGAGCAGCCTTCATAGAGATTTTCGATCAGGAGTCTCATAAACTAAAAGACATTAGTTATTTAGGCCAAGGGACTATTTATCCAGATGTCATCGAATCGGTTTCTGTACATGGCCCTTCCGTGACCATCAAATCTCATCACAATGTGGGAGGGCTTCCAGAAACCATGAAGCTAAAATTATTGGAACCACTGAGAACCTTGTTCAAAGACGAAGTAAGACTTATTGGAAAAGAATTGGGCATCCCTTCATCTATGCTCAATCGACATCCGTTCCCCGGACCAGGGTTGGGTATCCGGATATTGGGCGAAGTAACAGAAGAAAAAGTCCAACTCTTGCAAGAAGCCGACCGCATCTACATGGATGAATTGAAAAAAAGCGGTCAATATGAAAAAGTTTGGCAAGCAGGTGCCATTTTACTGCCTGTCAAAAGCGTGGGTGTGATGGGCGACGAAAGAACTTATGAATATACAGTTGCATTGAGAGCTGTCACTTCGGTAGACGGCATGACAGCTGATTGGGCGCATCTCCCCTACGATTTTCTGGCGCATGTATCCAATGAAATCATCAACCATGTCAAAGGCATCAACAGAGTGGTATATGATATCAGTAGCAAACCACCTGCTACCATCGAATGGGAATGATTATTAAACACTAGCTTTGTATCCAAATGACATCTCTTTTAAAACGTTGGTTATCCAATGGCTTGTTGATAATTTTATGTTGGTGCTGTTTGAACGCACCTGCAGTAGCGCAATCCAAAGAAACAAATCAGCAACCATCCTACAAAATCGCATTGTTTGCCCCGCTTTATTTGGATAGTTTGTTCACCGATAACAATTATCGATATAGCACCAAATTCCCTCGATTTGTTTTGCCCGGAATAGATTTTGTTCAGGGAGCACAGATTGCGATGGATAGTATATTTGCTTTCAAAGAAAAAATAGATGTAACTATTTACGATTCGAAATCAAAATCCAAACCTCTCTCTTCTCTTATCAGTTCCAAAAAACTTGACCGATACAACTTGATCATTGGATCCGTGAAAGATGATGAATTTTTACAACTGGCTATTTTTGCTCAAGAACAACACATTCCATTTGTTTCTGCCACCTATCCAAATGACGGAGGCGTCACAGAGAATCCCTATTTAATCATCGCCAACTCTACCCTTCAATCCCATTGCGAAGCGATTTTCAGCATGCTGCTGCAAAATCATGGAGCAGATAATATTATTCATGTACGGCAAACAGGCGCACAGGAAGACAGGGTAGCCGGTTATCTTAATGCTTTAAACAAACCCGATAATAAACCGCTTCTTTCTATCAAGACGGTTACCCTCGACAGCAATTTCAGTAACATCAAAAAAAGCTTAGACAGTACCCGTAAAAATATTATTGTGGGCGGAAGCCTGGATGAGGAATTCGTTACCAATATAGCTGCAGCCATTCAATCCTTGAAGAAAAAATACAATATCACATTGATTGGAATGCCCAATTGGAATGGCTTTTCAGTCTTTTCGGCAGATAAGAAAGAGGCAATAAAAGACCTCCCATTTTTATACACTTCTCCTTACTTCAATAACAAGACAGACGTTAACAGCAAAAAGCTTCAGGAAGCTTATTTGCAGAAATACAAAGGATACCCCTCTGATATGGCCTACAAAGGATTTGAAATGATCTATTTGTTTGCGGATGTATTGTTGAATCATTCAACAGACTTCACTGCTCAACTGAATCACCCTTCCACTACTATTTTTAGTACGTATCATTTCTTGCCTGTATATCGCAGCAAAAAGACTTCCGTTCCCGATTATTTCGAAAACAAACATTTGTATTTTATTCAACGCTTGAATGGGATCAACACCAAGTATTGATTACCAAAGATTTTTAGGGCAAGTATTTCCGGAATATTTATTACCGAGGATGAATCCGATGATGATTTCATGTGAGCCATTGCTCACCTGATTGAGTTTGGTGGTTGAGTAATCGTAAGAGTAAGACAACTGTAAGGCGTTCATCACATTCACACCCGCGATGCCAGCGAAGCCATATTTGTGTCGGTAAGTACCTCCGATCCAAAAGTCGTTTCTGTATTGCAATTTGAGATTGCCTTCTATTTGCACCGGCACAGGGTTCACATATTTCACCATGATGGAGGGCACGAGGTTGATGTCGTCACTTAACAAGAAGCGATAGCCTGCTGTGGTAAAAATATGGGGTGTCCATTTGCCTTCTGTTAGACGGGCCGCGTTGTTCTCCGCAAAATCAATTTTTGATGGCAACAGATCCAACACCGACAAGCCCACAAAATAGTCCGCACTGTACAACCATAATCCTACTCTTGCATTGAAGCGCGTCTTTTTCAACTCTCCCGATGCAGCCACGGCTGGATCCACCGGATTGATGTTGCCAAAGAAAAGCTTGTTGTTGTTCAGACTCAGGTTCCCCACACCCGCACCAATGCCCGCAGAAAAATTTGTCTTTACACCTAGTGGCATGTGGTATGCATAGGTGGCATACACAGAAAAGTCATTGAAGGGGCCAATCTGATCGTTGAATAGCTGCATCCCAATTCCATGGTGCGCAGGTGATGCTGTATACTCCTGCCAATACCTTTTCCCCAACGGATTCTCGCCTTCGATGTCAAAAGAAGTAGCACTCGTTTTGTAATCGCTCTTGCCAATAGGGGTATGCCAGGTCAGGTACGTCGTTACCGGCGCTCCATCCAAACCTGTCCATTGCCGACGATGGCTGAGCTTGATGTCTGTGTAGTTTTCAATACCTGTCAGCGCAGGATTGAGCGCATAATTATTGATAATATACTGCGTATAATGAGGCCTCTGTTGTGCACTCAATGTCAAGCCACTGAGCACGAAAACAATAAACAAAATAACAACCTGCGTAATGTGTTTCATTCAATGAATAATTTGATGCGAACAATTAATTACCTGAGAATCGTAATGCTGCCGGAAAAAGTCTTGTTCCGTCTGCCACCCGTATTGATGACATAGAAATACGTTCCCACCGGTAAATCTTTTCCTTTGTACTTGCCATTCCAAGGCGTGTTATACCCTGTACTGCTGTATACCTGCTGGCCATAACGATTGAAAATATCCACCCTGGTATCAGGGTATTTGTCGATGTGCTCGATGACCCAAGTATCATTGATATTGTCTCCGTTGGGAGAAAACACATTGGGGATTACCAGGTCTTTGAGCACAATCACACGCACCGTATCAGTACCCGGACAGCCTCCCGCAGACAATGCCTGCAACGTATAGGTGATATCCGAGTTCGGATTCACCACCGGATGCAAGGTGCTTGAGTTGTTGATGGGTAACCATATAAAACTGATGCCCGTAGCCGACACAGATCCATTGAGCGTAAGGGGCTGGCCTTCGTACATATACAATAATGGGCCACCCGCATCCACAATCGGGTTGGGCACCACCACCACATTGATGGGTGTCCTGGGCCCTTCGCAACCACCCACCGTCTGAGATACATAATAGCTCGTGGCGCCCACCGCAGACGTAGAAGGAACAGGCGCTGTGGCACTGCCTGTGCCACCTGTCATATCTGTATACCATAACAGGTTGCTGCCTGTTGCCGTCAACGCAGGTGCCACCGCATCCAAACAATAAATCAAAGGTGAAACCACCACCGGAGCTGCCGGAGGCAACCCATTGGATGCATTGATGGTTAGAGATACCGCCGCAGAAGTACAGCTATTTAAAGAAGTGGTCACATCATATACGCCAGGCGCTAAGCCCGCAAACACACCCGTGGCATTGGTTTGAGAAGCCACCACCGGATTGGTACCCGTAACTGTATACGTAACACCCGCACCATTGGCAGGTGTCGTTACTGTAATCGTACCCGTTGGCACAGCGCAGTTAGGCTGGGCGGTAACAGATGCCGTTGGTGCAGCCGGAACCGCTGGTTGTGCATTCACCGTCACAGGTGTTGACAAGGATACACAGCTGTTCAGTGTAGTCGTCACGGCGTATGCACCTGGTGCCAAGCCCGCAAACACACCCGTGGCATTGGTTTGAGGAGCGACTACCGGATTGGTACCCGTCAATGTATAAGTAACGCCTGCACCATTAGCAGGTGCTGATACAGTAATTGTACCAGTAGCCACCGAGCAGCTAGGCTGCACCGTTACGGAAGCTGTGGGGGCCGAAGGTGTAGGAGGTTGCACATTCACCGTTAGGTTGGTAGCAGAAGAGACGCATGCATTAAATGTAGTAGTGACAGCATAGCTGCCTGGCGCCAAGCCCGCAAACACACCTGTTGAATTCGTTTGTGGTGGCACACCCGGATTGATGCCGGATACCGTATAAGTAACACCTGCTGCTGGAACAGGTGCGGTAATTGTAATAATACCTGTTGACAACACACAGCTGGGCTGAGTGGTAACAGATGCCGTAGGTGCAGCTGGTGCACCCGGTGCGACATTCACCGTTAATGAAGTTCCTGTTGATGTACAACCACTCACAGTAGTTGTAACAGAATAAATACCCGCCGCAAGACCTGTGAAAACACCCGTTGCATTGGTTTGTGGAGCTACCACTGGATTGGTGCCCGTCACCGTATAGGTAACCCCTGCACCATTGGCAGGAGACGTCACCGTAATCGTACCTGTCGACACGGAGCAAGTAGGCTGCGCCGTTACTGTTGCTGTAGGAGCCGAAGGAGTTGAAGGCTGCGCATTTACCGTCAATGAAGTGCCGGTTGATGTACAACCACTCACCGTGGTGGTTACAGAATAAATCCCTGCTGCTAAACCACTGAACACACCCGTGGCGTTTGTTTGAGAAGCGACTACCGGATTGGTGCCTGTTACTGTATAACTAACACCCGCACCATTGGCCGGTGATGTAACTGTAATCGTACCTGTAGCCACCGAGCAGGTAGGCTGCGCCGTTACGGATGCTGTAGGAGCAGCAGGTGTTGAAGGCTGGGCGTTTACCGTCAATGAAGTGCTGGTTGATGTACAACCACTCACTGTGGTGGTAACAGAATAAATGCCTGCTGCTAAACCACTGAACACACCGGTTGCATTGGTTTGAGGAGCGACTACCGGGTTCGTGCCCGTCACCGAATAACTAACCCCTGCGCCATTGGCAGGAGACGTCACCGTAATTGTTCCGGTAGATACCGAGCAGGTAGGCTGCGCCGTTACGGATGCTGTGGGCGCTGAAGGCGTGCTGGGCGAAGCGTTCACCGTCAATGAAGTACCGGTTGATGTACAACCACTCACCGTGGTGGT
>CANGBQ010000040.1 GCA_947451985.1 Chitinophagaceae bacterium
CACAATAGAAGTGTGGGAACGCGCTTAACCATTTGCATTTCGCCATTAGACCAATCAACCGCCATTGTATTCCAAATTCACCCTTGCCAGAAAATACATTCATTATTGGTGGTATGCTTCCAATAAAAAAGGCCATGGGGTGCATTCTCCTTTTGTTTTCGATTTTATAGAGCATGTTTTAAATGACAGAAAGCAATATCCTGTTTATCAGGAAATTGAACAGAAAAGAAATGCATTGCTCCGAGACAATCGTGTCATTGTGGTGGAAGATTTTGGTGCCGGATCTTTACATCACTCTTCATTCAGCAGAAAAGTAAGTCGCATTGCAGCGACCTCTCTAAAGCCAAAAAAGTATGCCCAGTTGTTGTTTAGAATCGTTCGATATTTTCAGCCGGCATCGGTGGTAGAACTCGGAACCTCTTTGGGTGTTACCACTGCTTATCTGGCAGCGGGCAATCCGGCAGCCAATGTGGTAAGTTTCGAAGGGTCCGCATCCATTGCATCCATCGCATCAACACATTTGTCTTTGCTTCAACCTTCCAATGTGCAATTGATACAGGGTGATTTCAATCAAACCCTTCCGCTTTTTCTGGCAAATGCCACTTCCATTGATTTGGTTTTTATAGATGGCAACCATCGAAAATCACCTACGTTGGATTACTTTACTCAATGTTTGCATCGTTCTACCGATGCTACCATTATGATGCTGGATGATATTCACTGGAGTGCAGAAATGGAAGCAGCCTGGGAAGAGATCAAAAACCATCCGGCTGTCACCCTGAGCATTGATTTGTTTTTTATTGGCATCGTTTTTTTTAGAAAGGATTTTAAAGTAAAGCAGCATTTTGCCATTCAATTTTAATTTTCAGTAACTTCGGCTCAATATATTTTAATATGATCATCGGCCTGCTTAAAGAACCCACCCACGAAACTCGAATTTCCCTTTTGCCTGAACATGTTGCCATCATTCAAAAAATGAATGCGCAGTTATTAATAGAATATGGTGCAGGCGAAAAGGCATTTGCCTCGGACGATGCTTATTTGGCCGCAGGTGCAACAGCAGCTAGCCGCCAAGAGGTATTGAGCAAAGCAGATGTATTGTTGTCTATCAATCCCATTGAAGCTTCTGAAGCGAGTTCACTCCCTCAAAAAACCTTGATTGGTTTTTATCAGCCCTTGTATCAAAAAGAGCTGATGCAGCAATATGCTTCGGCGGGTATCACCGTATTCAGCATGGACATGTTGCCCAGAACCACTCGTGCGCAAAGCATGGATGTATTGAGTAGCCAGGCAAATATTGCTGGCTATAAAGCGGTGCTGTTGGCCGCGAATACCTATCCTAAATATTTTCCCATGTTCATGACGGCTGCAGGCAGTATTCCTCCGGCCAAAATGCTCATCTTGGGTGCAGGGGTGGCTGGATTGCAGGCCATTGCTACTGCCAAGCGTTTGGGAGCAGTAGTAGAAGTGTTTGATACGCGTCCTGCAGTAAAAGAAGAGGTAATGAGTTTGGGAGCAAAATTTGTAGAAGTAGAAGGTGCTGCAGATGCATCAAAAGCCGGAGGATATGCAGTTGAACAATCAGAAGAATTTATTCAAAGACAAAAAAATAAAATTGCCGAAAGTGTTGCAAAGGCAGATATTGTTATTACCACTGCACAAATACCCGGCAAGAAAGCCCCCGTTTTAATTACAGAGGCGATGATTGCTCAAATGAAAAGCGGATCGGTTATCATTGATTTGGCAGCAGCCACCGGAGGAAATACGGAACTAACTAAAAACAACGAAACCATTTCTTATAAAGGAATTTCCATTGTTGGTAATTCATATTTAGCAGGCTCCATGCCCAGTGATGCCAGTAAAATGTATGGAAAAAACATTTTGAATTTTTTGCAATTGATGGTCAGCAAGGAAGGACAATTGAACGTTCAGGTAGAAGACGATTTGGTCAAAGGAACTTGTGTGGCACATGGGGGTGCATTGGTGCATGAGCGTTTGATTGGATAAGATGAATGAGATGATTGTGCGGTAATTTTAAAAAAGCTTAATAATTCGAATTATGGAACAAGTGCTTAGTTGGATTTCAGACAATCAACAAATCATCTATGTAGTCATATTGATGATTTTCGTAGGAATTGAAGTGATTGGGCGAGTGCCCAGTGTACTGCATACTCCTTTGATGAGTGGTGCGAATGCCATCCATGGAGTGGTGATCATTGGCGCCATTATTGTGATGGGCAAAGCCGATCCGGATAATTACCTGGCTTTGACCTTGGGTTTTTTCGCGGTGGTGTTGGGAATGCTCAATGTGGTGGGTGGATTCGTGGTGACAGACAGAATGTTGGAAATGTTCAAGAAAAAGAAATAAACTATTTACATCAAACCTCGTTATGGCGCAATATATCCTCACTATTATTTACCTGATTGCTTCTGTTACTTTTATTGTAGGTCTTAAAATGCTTTCCAATCCTGCGGCAGCTAGAAAGGGAAACTTATTAGCAGCAGCCGGCATGTCTATGGCTATCTTAGGCACCATCTTTTTATACAAAGATGAAACAGGTGCATATCTGCACAATTATGCATGGATTTTTGGCGGTTTGCTCATTGGAGGCATTGTAGGAACACTGGCCGCAAAGAAAGTTCAAATGACTGCCATGCCCGAAATGGTGAGTCTTTTCAATGGAATGGGAGGGGCTTGCGCCGCATTGATTTCCATGGTTGAATTCAATCACCTGGTATCAGAACCCCTTGAATCTATTCATCATTCAAAAGTTTTGATCATTGTATTGGGCTTGCTCATTGGCTCTGTGTCTTTTGCAGGCAGTATGATTGCCTGGGGTAAATTGAATGGCAGGGTAAAAGACAAAAGTTTTGCCGGACAAAACATCATCAATATCATGGTGTTGGCATTGGCCGTGCTGTTAGGCATCTATCTTACATTGCAACCACAGCATGCCTTGCTCATGTATGTCATTTTCTTTTTGTCCATTGTTTACGGAATCCTTTTTGTGTTGCCCATTGGCGGCGCTGATATGCCTGTAGTAATTTCTTTGCTAAATTCTTTTACGGGTGTAGCTGCTGCATGCGGCGGTTTTTTGTACGACAACAAAGTGATGTTGACAGGAGGAATATTGGTGGGTGCAGCCGGAACACTGTTGACCATATTGATGTGTAAAGCCATGAACCGGTCTTTGAAAAATGTATTGATTGGGTCTTTCGGTGGACAAACCACCGCATCTGCATCCGGAGCTACTTCCCAAGGCAGTTACAAGGAAATCAGTTTAAGCGATACTGCAATGGTGATGAGCTATGCTAATAAAGTAATGATTGTACCAGGATATGGCTTGGCGGTAGCGCAAGCACAACATACTTGTCATGAATTGGAAAAAATATTAACCGAGAAAGGAGTAGAAGTTAAATATGCCATACATCCCGTTGCTGGACGTATGCCCGGACACATGAATGTACTGTTGGCAGAAGCAGATGTGAATTATGAAAAATTAATGGAAATGGAGCAAGCCAACGATGAGTTTGCTACTACAGATGTGGTTTTGATCTTAGGAGCCAATGATGTGGTAAATCCAGCTGCCAAAACCGATCCTGCCTCACCCATTTATGGTATGCCTATTTTGGATGTGGAATTGGCAAAGACAGTGATTGTCAATAAAAGAAGTATGAAGCCCGGGTATGCTGGAATTGAAAATGAATTGTTTTTCAAGCCCAAAACATCTATGCTTTTCGGAGATGCCAAAAAAGTATTACAGGATCTCTGCGCCGAAATCAAAAATAGCTAATCTACGGAATGATTGTTTCCGTTTCAACACACCGTGTTGAGCCATTTGCAATATGGAATCATTTTTGCCCACCGCTTTATTGGATTCACTGAAAGAAGTAAAAGGCTTTGACGAGCAAGCATTCATCCAGGCACATACATCTTCCCATTCCATTGTGTCGGTTCGTTTGAATCCTACTAAGTCATTTGATCTTGCCCATTCAAATTTGCAAATAACAGACCCTGTGCCTTGGAATACACATGGATACTATCTTGCACAGCGTCCATCTTTTACACTCGATCCATTTTTTCATGCAGGGGCCTATTATGTTCAAGAAGCCAGTTCAATGTTTTTGGAACAAGCGTTGGTGCAAACCTGCGACTTATCTCGCCCACTCAGGGTATTGGACCTGTGTGCGGCTCCTGGTGGAAAATCCACGCTGATTCAATCCCTGATCTGTGCAGAGAGCGTATTGGTCTGCAATGAGGTAATTAAAACCAGGGTAAATGTGCTGACTGAAAATATGACCAAATGGGGTGGCATCAATACAGTAGTCACTCACAACGATCCAAAGGATTTTCAGCAGCTATCTGATTTTTTTGATGTGATGGTGGTAGATGCGCCGTGTAGTGGTAGCGGATTGTTTAGAAAGGATTCTGCAGCTATGGATGAATGGAGCGAACAACTGGTAACAATCTGTAGTCAGCGTCAACAAAGAATACTGGCTGATGCTTTACCTGCCTTAAAGCCCGGCGGTATACTGATTTATTCCACCTGTTCATTTTCCGAAGCGGAAAACGAATCGATTGTCGACTGGTTAACAGCAGAAGCAGGAGTAGAATCTATCTCTCTTCAAATAAAAGAAGATTGGCACATTACAGTAACAGCTTCTCCGCAGTACAACGCTGCCGGGTATCGATTTTATCCGAATGCAGTTAGGGGCGAAGGGTTCTTCTTGGCAGCTTTTCGAAAACCATTTTCCGTTGAAACGAATTCGTTCAGTGCTGTTAAAAATAAATTCGATACGCTTTCCAAGGCTGAACAATCCATTGTTGATGGCTGGGTAAAGAAAGCGCCAGGTCATTGTTTCGTTAAATGGCAAAAAGACATTTTGCTTTTCAATCTTGCATTGCAACAGGTTGTATCCATCTTGCAATCTTGTTTGTACATAAAAAGCGCGGGTATCAATATTGGCACCCTCATGAGAGATGAATTTATTCCTAGTCATGGACTTGCAATGAGTGGCTTGACACATGAGAATATACCTGTTGTGTCATTGAATGAAGAAGCTGCATTGAATTATCTTAGAAGAGTCGACTTATTGATAGATACGGCTACCAAAGGATGGACGTTGATTCGGTTTTACGGTCTAGCACTTGGTTTTGCTAAAATATTGCCGAATCGAATCAATAATTATTATCCCAAAGAGTGGCGAATAATTAACAAGTAGACCGCCTATTAACCAACTAATTTTTGCATATTTGCAATGGCTACTGCTTGTATCCATTAACCTTCAGCACATGAAAAAATTCTTTTTTATTTTATTGTTGATTCCTGTTGTCAGCATGGCGCAAAAAAAACATACGGTCGGCCCGAAGGAGTCTTTGTTTTCGATTGCAAGGCAGTATAATGTACATCCAAGAGAACTAGCTGAATTCAATCATATTCCTTTTGAAAAGGGACTGACCATTGGGCAAGTCATTAAAATTCCTAGCAAAACAACCATGGCTCCATTGCCAAAGGCATCTGATGTGAAGGCTGAAGTCAATGGAACTCATTTATTGAAAGATAGCAGTCAAGCCCAAGTTGCCACCACACAGCCTAAAAAGGAACAGAGCAGCCAAAATGTTTCTGCTGGTCTTTCTCCCATTTTCCACAAGGTCCAAAAAAAGGAAACCTTGTATCAGATCAGTCAGAAGTATAAAAAAGTACCCATTGCTGATATCAAATCATGGAATCACCTAAAGGAAGATGGAGTAAAAGAAGGCATGAAGCTGATTGTTGGTTATGCAACCAAGCCTTCGATTAAAGAACAAGTTCCCACTTTGGATACTGTAAAATCTGTTACTAAAACTATTGCAGCAACCAATGTAACAGCTGCAACTCCTACAAAAAAGACAGAACCTGCCCCAGCTGAATCTAAAAATATGGTTGTCAAGAATGCTTCAGCAGGAGGTTTTTTTGCTTCAGCTTTCTCTCTTCCAACCGAAGTCAATGCCATTAATGAAACTGGCTTAGCGGGTGTGTTCAAAAGTACCAGCGGCTGGGACGATAAAAAATTCTATTGCCTCTACAACAATGCTACCGCCGGTACCATTGTGAAAATCACCAATACCAACAATCAGAAATTCATTTACGCCAAAGTATTGGACATGATGCCTGATTTGAAACAAAACAAAGATTTTATTATTAGAATTAGTAATGCAGCTGCGCAGGAACTGGGTGCCAGCAGCGACAGTTTTAATGTGTCGATTCTGCGATAAATAATTACTTATTTGAGAATCGGTAGCCTCTTAAAAAGGAAGCCACATCCATTTGTTTCTTGCCTTCTAATTGAATATCCTCTAGATGGATGTATCCATCCTTACAAGCAAATTTCAAATAGGTTTTATAATCGGTATCCAATTCGCCAGGTGCAATGGCTGGGATAGACATTTCTGTCTTGGCTTTAAAAATTTTCAACTTCTTTTCTTCTAACAGCGTAAATGCAGTGGGATAGGGGGATAGTCCTCTGATTAAATTATAGATGTCAGCAACACTGTTGTTCCAATCAATCCGGCAAGTTTCGGTAAATATTTTAGGCGCATGGCGCAAGGTGTTTTCGTCTGTTGTGGGAATACTCGATTGGGGTGTTTCCTGAACAGTTCCATTGGCAAGTCCCTGGATGGTTTCCAGCAACAAGGAAGCACCAATGTCTTTCATTCGATCGTGCAAGGAACCTGCCGTCTCGTTTTCGCCAATCCAGATTTTTTCAGACAACAATATATTGCCCGTATCTATTTCGTGTTTAAGTCGAAAGGTAGTGACGCCTGTTAATGATTCTCCGTTGATGATGGCCCAATTGATAGGAGCGGCTCCTCTGTATTGAGGCAACAAGGAGCCATGTACATTAACGGTGCCCATGCGAGGCATACCCCACACGACTTCCGGAAGCATTCTAAAGGCAACCACTATTTGCAAATCGGCTTGCAGGGATTGTAATGTTTCTATAAAGGCTGGATCTTTTAATTGGGTGGGTTGCAAAATGGTCAATCCTTGCTGAACAGCATATTGTTTAACAGGACTCTCTTGCAAAGCCATGCCCCTTCCGGCTGGTTTATCGGGCGCGGTTACTACGCCAACGATGTTGCATCCGGCTTGCAGTAATTTTTGTAAAGATGCCACCGCAAAGTCTGGGGTGCCCATGAATATGATTCTATACGCTTTGTAATCCATCCTTACTTTTTAAAATCTTGGTACAATAAATATTTTTTTCTAATGGCTTTGAAAGCATTGAGGGCTGGTTGCCAACTCGCTTTAATTTGTTCTTCAGTCATGTGGTTTTTAATTTGACTCATCAATTCATCATTGCCCGCTAGTTTGTTAAAAAACTGATTCGGTAAAAAAAAGCTGTCTTTTACCGGAAACAATCTATATGCGTCCAACAAGTATTTGAGTTGAATCTGTTTATTCAGTTTGCTGAGCACCTCTTCGGTAGTTCCGGAAAGATTCCACCCATAACATTTTTGAAAATAACATTTGCTGTTGGAGGCTCCTGCATTTGGAGCAGGTGTAAAAGTATACAAACTGTCCGGTAACAGAGGATGTCCAAATATTTGAAAAGGTTTATCGGTGCCTCGCCCTTCACTCAATATGGTTCCTTCAAAAAAACAAGTGGACGGATAAAGATACAAAGACTGCATCTGTTGCAAATTGGGAGAAGGCGGAACGGGCAAGCGATAGATAGCATCATGTGTGTAGCCTGTACAAGGAACGATGTGAATATCGGCAGATTGAATTTTTTGATTGGCTTCGGAACTGAGCCAACGTTCTCCCACCAGCATCTGTGCATATTCTCCGATGGTCATTCCGTAGACAACTGGAATGGGTTGCATGCCCACAAAACTTTTGAAACGCATATCGAGCACGGGCCCGTCTATGTAAAATCCATTGGGGTTGGGCCGATCCAATAAAACGAACTCCTTGTCGTTCTCAATAGCTGCTTCCAAATAATATTGCAAAGAAGAAATATAAGTGTAGAACCGCACACCAATATCTTGGATATCAAACAGCATTACATCCACTTCGGACAATTCTGCAGGAGTAGGTTTTTTGTGGTTGCCATATAAACTGATAATTGGAATGCTGGTTTTGCTGTCTTTTCCATCGCTGACGGCTTCTCCAGCACCTGCCGTTCCCCTGAATCCATGTTCCGGACCAAATATTTTAACGATTTGAATGCCAAGTTTGATCAAGCTGTCCACCAGATGGGTTTGCTGTATGGTGCTGGTCTGATTGGCAAATACAGCTACTCGCTTTCCTTTTAGCAGGGGCAGATATTGTTGGGTTTGTTGTGCACCTACTTCAATGATCGTACTTGACTTTGATATAGGATGGGTTTGCGCACAGGAAAAGCATCCCAGTAACAACAAAGCTCCTATAAAAGATCCTGCCAGCATTTTCATGTTGTAAAGTTGAGCAAAGTTTTTTAATTCGGCGGAGTTGATTTTTAATTTTAATTTTGCATCAGATGTGGTGCATTTTTGCTTTCCATTCGCTACAACTTTTGATAAGTATGAGTGTGCAACACCCTTTCATCATTGATCGTTTCAATGGTGTTTATTCAATCAACCATAAAAATATTGTATGCAACAAGTTAAAGCGGGTGATCTAGTAAAAGTTCATTACACAGGAAAACTAACTTCAGGAGATCAATTTGATTCTTCTGTCGGAAGAGAACCACTTGAATTTACCGTAGGGGCTGGTCAGATGATCAAAGGATTTGATGCAGCCATGCCAGGAATGGCCATCGGAGAAAAAAAGACCATTAATATTCCTGCAGCAGATGCCTATGGAGAAAGGTCGGAGGAAGCCATCATCGAATTTCCTAAAGAAAATGTTCCTGCCGATATGAAATTGGAGCCAGGTATGACTCTCACATTGAGCAATCAAATGGGCCAACCCGTTCCTGTAGTGGTCGTTGAATTAAAAGAAAATGTCATCGTGTTGGATGCCAACCATTTCTTGGCAGGAAAGGAATTGATTTTTGATATTGAATTGGTGTCCATCGGATAAAAATTTCCAAGGCGATTTTTTTACCCGTTGAATCAATATTGTACCATGGAAATAAACAAACAAGCATTGGTGGATCGTTTCATGCGGTATGTTCGTATAGATACGCAAAGTGATCCCAATAGTGAACTTCACCCCACTACCGAAAAGCAAAAAGACCTAAGCAAAATATTGCACCAGGAATTAATGCAAATGGGTATTGCCGATGCCACTTTGAATGAGTATGGATATGTATATGCTACAATTCCAAGCAATTCTCCTCGCAACAATGTTCCGGTGGTGTGCTTTTGTGCACATGTGGATACCGCTCCCGATTGTAGCGGAACGAATGTGAAGCCCATTTTGCACTCACCGTACAATGGAGTGGATATTGTGTTGCCAGATGACTCCTCACAAGTATTACAAATGAAGGATTCTCCCTATTTAAAAAGCCACCTAGGTGGAGACATCATTACCGCCAGTGGTACAACCCTCTTGGGGTCAGATGATAAAAGTGGGGTGGCCATCATCATGCAAGCTGCACAACAACTCATGAGCAATCCATCGATTCAACATGGAACGATAAAAATCCTTTTCACACCCGATGAAGAAGTAGGCAAAGGGACAGTAAAGATCGACATGGACAAATTAGGCGCCCATTTCGGATATACTTTGGATGGGGGAGAGGCAGGCAGTTTGGAGGATGAGACCTTCAGCGCGGATGCTGCCACCATTACGATTCATGGAGTAATTGCCCATCCGGGATATGCCAAGGACAAGTTAGTCAATGCCATTAAAATTGCTTCTGACGTCGTAAGTCATTTGCCTGCAAGGGAGTGGAGTCCAGAAACAACGGAAGGAAAAATAGGTTTTGTGCATCCGGTTGCTATCAATGGCATAGCTGAAAAAGCAAGCATTCAATTCATTGTAAGAGATTTTACCCGCGAAGGATTGGTAACGCATCACGAAAGATTAAAAGCCATTGCTGCTGAAGTGGTTTCACAATATCCCGGGGCTTCCATGGAATATGTTGCCCAGGAACAATACAGAAATATGAAAGAAATACTCGACCTCCATCCCAAGGTGGTAGCGTTTGCGAAGGAAGCCATCGAGCGTGCTGGTTTGAAGGTGAAAATAGAAAGCATACGCGGAGGAACCGATGGCAGTCGCTTGAGTTATATGGGGTTGCCTTGTCCGAACCTGTTTACCGGTATGCAAAACATTCACAGTAAATTAGAATGGATTGGGGTGAATGACATGGTGAAGGCAACGGAGACAGTTGTTCATCTTTGCCAGATATGGGAAGAGCGCGGCTAATGCTTTCTTGAGTATCTTTACAGTCTAAATTATTCTATATGCAATTTCTCATTCAGTATTGGTGGCTTTTTCTAGTCATTCTTTTTGTGCTAAACGGTCTGTTTACCGTTAACCAAGGAACGATTGCGGTGATTACTCGTTTTGGTAAATATGTAGGTATTCAATTACCAGGATTGCGTTTCAAAATTCCACTGATTGACCAGATTTATAAAAGAGTCAGTATTCAGAACAGGTCTGTAGAACTTGAGTTCCAGGCCGTAACCATTGATCAGGCAAATGTGTATTTTAAATCAATGCTGTTGTATTCTGTTCAGAATGCAGACGAGGCAACGATTCAAAAAGTAGCTTTCAAATTTATCAGTGATAAGGATTTGATGCAGGCATTGGTTAGAACCATTGAAGGAAATATCCGTGCGTTTGTAGCCACCAAAAAACAATCTGAAATCTTGGCTCTGCGCAGAGATATCGTGGAGTTTGTGAAGGAACATGTAGATGCTTCCTTGGAAGAATGGGGTTATCATTTACAAGATTTGCAAATCAACGACATCACTTTCGATCAGGCCATCATGGAGAGCATGAGCAAAGTGGTAGCGAGCAACAACCTAAAAGCCGCTGCTGAAAATGAAGGGCAGGCCTTGCTGATCACCAAAACAAAAGCAGCAGAAGCCGAAGGAAATTCAATCAAAATTGCCGCCGAGGCGGAAAGACAAGCGGCTCAATTGAGAGGGCAGGGGGTTGCCTTGTTCAGGGAGGAAGTGGCCAAGGGCATGAGCCAGGCAGCAGAAGAAATGAAACAAGCCAATTTGGATACCAATGTAATTTTGTTCAGCATGTGGACGGAAGCCATCAAAAACTTTGCTGAATTTGGAAAAGGCAACGTAATCTTTTTGGATGGAAGCAGTGAAGGAATGGAAAAGACTATGCGCCAGATCATGGCGATGCAGCAGATGGAAAAGAGCAAATAAACAAAGAAGATTAACATTTCATTGTATCACAGTAATCGATAAGTTTTGTTGTATTGTAGACGCTTCTAAATCATAAATACAAAAGTATGTTCGATATTTTCTTACAAATTGATACCACGGCCCTCGCTACACCCGCCGAAGGAGCTAAAGTGGAGTCTCTTTTCAGTCTTTTGAGCAAAGGTGGTCCGTTGATGATCCCTTTGGGAATTCTTTTTGCATTGGCTGTTTTCTTTTTTATTGAAAGATGGATGGTTCTTAAAAAAGCCAGTTCGATTGACGACAACTTTATGAACATTATTCGCGATCACATCAGCAACGGAAATGTAACGGCAGCTAGAAGTTTGGCAAAAAACACAGACAATCCCATTGCCCGAATGATTGACAAAGGATTGCAAAGAATCGGTAAACCCATCGATGCCATTGAAAAGAGTATGGATAATGTGGGCAAGCTGGAGATGTACAAAATTGAAAAGAATTTAAATACCATATCAGTGATTTCACGCATCGCCCCTTTGTTCGGGTTTGTTGGAACGATTATTGGATTGGTAATGTTGCTAAAAGAATTTGCTACTATTGGCAATCCTTCCATCAGTCAAATTGCCGATGCGATGTATATCAAGTTAATTACCTCTGCGACAGGTCTTATCATTGGAATGTTGGCATTTTTAGGACACAGCTACTTGGATACCCAAATCAACCGATTGGGCAACAGAATGGAAGCAGCCAGCAGTGAATTTATTGACGTGTTGCAGGAGCCTACTAAATAATTTTATTATCATCACATTATCTTAAGTAGTTTCCTGATGCAATTACGAAAAACAAAATTAAGAGACAGTCATGCAGAGCTCGACACGGGTCCGCTCAATGATATTCTTTTTATTTTGCTGATGTTCTTTTTGATGATTTCTACCTTGGCCAATCCGAATGTAATTAAGATGAGTGTTCCCAAAGCCAAGAGCGACACCAAACAAAAACAAACGGTGGTAGTGAGTGTGGACAAGGATAAAAATGTGTATGTAGGAGCCAAAAAAATTATTCCCGATTCCTTGGAATCTGTTTTGCGCAAATATATTCACGAAGGCGATAGTATTAAGCCCGCAGTGGTCATCAATGCAGATGCGATTGCACAATGGGGAGACATCGTCACTGTGATGAAAGTAGCAAGAAAATTAGGCGCCACCACTTCCGCTACCGTTACAGGGACAGAGTAGCAAAGACCATTCTCTCTTTTCCAAAGAAATCTTTTTGAATGCTAGTGATGTAGCCTTTCTGAGCAAAGGTTGCTGCTACCTCGCCTGCATATTTTTCGTGCACTTCCACCATAATCATACCTGTTGGATGTAAATGATCATTGCCGAACTGTGCAATTTTTTCATAAAAAATAAATGGCTCTTGATTGGCTACAAATAGCGCCAAATGCGGCTCGTGTTCAGTTACATGCTTATCCATTGTGTGCATCTCCGCTTTCGGAATATAGGGCGGATTGCTAATGATGAGATCATATTGACCAAATGTGTTCCAACGGGAATCCTCTAGAAAATCATTTTGAACAAACTCGATTTCTGTGGAGTGTGCAAGGGCATTTTTGGTGGCCACTTGCAGTGCTTCCTGGCTGATGTCAATCGACGTAATGCTGGCGACTGGCACATTTTTTTTTATGGAGATAGGTATACAGCCGCTTCCAGCACCAATTTCCAATACGGTAGGGTTGGATAATGGAGTTAATCGTTGAATCGCCGCTGTTACCAATTCTTCAGTTTCCGGTCGGGGTATCAATACTGCTTCATTGACATCGAATCGAAGTTTGTAAAACCAACTTTCTCCTAACACATATTGAATCGGAAGGCATTCGCAAAGTTTTGAAAGGGCATCCATCAATTGTTGTTCCTGATGGGAGGAAAGAGTTTTATCAGGATGCATTAAAATATCGGAGCGGGTAATAGACGCCAGGGATTCGAAAGCCATTTGTCTGATTTGTTCCGCTTC
>CANGBQ010000041.1 GCA_947451985.1 Chitinophagaceae bacterium
AAATATTCAAGAAGGATTGCGTTCGGTCACACAAACAACTGGACTGCAAGGAAGGTGGCAACTGGTAAGAGAGCAGCCCAAGATTATTCTAGATGTCGCACACAACCAAGACGGAATCGACGCCATTCTTACCCAGCTCAAACAGCAATACCAAACCCATGAGATGCATTTTGTGTTGGGTTTTGTACAAGACAAAGATGTGACAAGTGTTTTGAAACTCTTCCCCAACGATGCTCAATATTATTTTACCAATGCGCATATTCCCAGAGCGCTGCACCATGAATCGTTGATGCAAAAAGCGAAAGAGAGGGGGTTAAAGGGAGAAAGCTTTGATCAGGTTAATGATGCACTTAACCGTGCAATCCAAAAAGCCCAACCAAACGAAGTGATCATGGTATGTGGAAGTTTTTTTATCCTATCTGAAATAAATTAGCACCCACTGGTTGACACAGCCATTTCATTTTTTAACATGCTTATTGCGGAAAATCAATTGACCCAAGCCATTCTTTTTCTTAGCTCAATGATATGAGCCACATGATGCTTGGAATGCCATGCATACAAACCAAGCAAATACCATAGCGTCATCTGTTTTTTATATTCAGGATGATACACCGTTCTGTTCCATTGATCAGCACTCAAACTGGACAACAATTCAGACCAGCGTTTGTGCAAAGAAAACAACAGCGTAATGGAAATATTAGTGGGTAAATTATTTGCATCGGGCATAATAGCCCAGGCATCTTGATTGTAAGGCTTAATGGTGGGATTGTCTTCCGATAGCCCCAATTTAAATCGAATATATGAATTCATGTGACTGTCCGCCACATGATGAACAAGCTGTTTTACGGTCCACCCTCCGGGCCTATAGGGGGTTTCCAGCTGGTGTTCGTCTAAATTAAGGATAGCATTTTCTAGATGATGAGGAAGGTATTGGATATCGAGTAGCCATTCCTGCAATTTTTCATCAGAATATGGCTGCTCGATATATTTACCAATGGGAAATCGAAGATCGTCCATTATTTCTTGACAGCAGGTTTAATGTCTTTTAAGGTAATTTCAAATACCAATGTGGCACCTGGTTGAATGGTACCTCCCGCGCCCCTGTCGCCATACCCTAATTCGCTGGGAATATATACTTTCCAATGGGCACCTTTGGTCATTAATTGCAACACTTCAATCCAACCCTTGATGACACCCCCTACTGGAAATTCGGCAGGCTCTCCCCTTTTGATGGAGTTGTCGAATTCGGTTCCGTCAATCAATGTTCCTACATAATCCACCACTACGGTATCCGAAATCGTAGGCTTCATTCCATTCGCAGCACCTGCTTGCAAAATCTCATACTGCAATCCGCTGGGAAGGGTAACTACTTCTTTTCTTGCTTTGTTGGCTGCCAAAAAAGCATCTCCTTTTTCCTTTTGTGCAGCACTTTTCTTTTTAGCAAATTCTTGCAATTGTTGTTGAAGTGTCATATTGCATTGTTCAGGTGATAATAATTTAGGTCTATCTTTCATTACATCGTCTATGGCTTTCAGCATCAACTGGGTATTTAACTCCTCAATTCCTTGTTGTTTCATGTTTTCAGCGATGTTCAAACCCGCAGCATAGCTGAAGCTGTCCAACAGGTTTTTCATTTCTGTTTTAGGAATACCTACAGGAGCCACAGTTTTGGGCATTGGTTTTTTACCCTGGGCGATTGCATGTTGCAAACATGGCAATACCATCAATAGAACAAGAAATCTTTTCATTAAATGAAGTTTAAATTAATAATAGAATGCAAATAAACGGAACTTTATTCATCTCTCATTTCCCTGCCTGTTAAATGTATGAAAACATCTTCCAGGTTGGCTGCTTTTACTTGCTTGGGCCTTTCAAATCCGCCAGCCACCAATTCATCAATCATTTTATCGGGCGAATCGAGTTTGATAATTTTCCCTTGATCCATGATGGCAATTCGGTCGCAAAGCTGTTCAGCTTCGTCCATATAATGGGTGGTGATAATGACGGTAGTCCCCGCCAACCTGATTTCTCGAATCAAGTCCCAGAGATTTCGCCTGGCCTGCGGATCCAAACCGGTAGTGGGTTCGTCCAGGAAAATAATTTTAGGCTGGTTGATCAAGGTGGTGGCAATGGAAAAACGTTGCTTCTGTCCCCCACTGAGTTCTTTGCTTTTGTTCAAGGCCTTGTCTTCCAGGTTCACTTTTTTCAACAAGGCAAGAGGATCCACTGACTTGTTGTATAAGCCACCAAACAAACGAATGAGTTCAACCAAATTCAACGAGGGATAAAACCCGGATGTCTGCAACTGCACCCCAATGTTCTTTTTGATTTCAGCAGGCTGCTTGTCTAAATCGATACCGTCTACAAATACTTTACCTGAAGTTTTTTCCCTGAGCGTTTCAATGATTTCGAGCGTGGTGGATTTACCTGCGCCATTGGGGCCAAGCAAACCAAATATCTCTCCTTCATAAACGTCAAAAGAAATAGATTGTACCGCTTGAAAAGAGCCGTAATTTTTAACCAAATCTCTGACTGATATAATTGTCTTTTGCATAAAAGGCCAAGCTGGTTTAATTGGTTGTTTCTAATTCCTCCATCATCAATTTACTCCCGATAAAAAAAGGCGTTCTTTGATGTACTTCTGTGGGTTGAATGTCCAATATTCTTTGTACGCCATCGGTTGCTTTGCCCCCGGCGATTTCTACAATAAAAGCAAAAGGATTACACTCATACAATAAACGAAGTTTTCCGTTGGGTCTGTCTTTCATGCCAGGATACATAAAAATACCCCCCTTGATCAAGTTGCGATGAACGTCTGCCACCATGCTGCCAATATAACGCTGGGTATAAGGACCTCCCTCTGCGAGGGTCTTCTTTTGACAATTGGTAATGTAGCGTTGTACTTTTTCGTTGTACTGAAAGAAATTACCATGATTCACTGAATAAAACTTTCCAGAACTGGGACAAATGATATTGGGATGACTCATCGTGAATTCTCCAATGGCCTGGTCTAGGGTAAACCCATTGACACCTCTGCGGGTGGCATATACCAACATAGTGGAAGAACCATAAATCACATATCCGGCAGCTACCTGCTGATTACCCGGTTGTAAAAAATCTGTTTGAGTGGCAGGTTTTCCGAGGGCACTGACCCTTCTGTAAATACTAAAAATTGTACCGATAGATACATTTACATCAATATTGCTGCTCCCATCCAATGGATCGAACAAACACACGTACTTCGACTGGTTACTGATTTCATCATCAAATACCACCACCTCATCCATCTCCTCACTTCCAATTCCTGCACAACTGATTCCATGTCTAAGCACGCCCATGAATTCATTGTTGGCAAATATGTCCAGTTTTTTCACTTCCTCTCCCTGTACATTCATTTTTCCTGCGTCTCCCAGAATGTCTACCAATCCAGCCTTGTTTACTTCCACGTGTACCCGCTTAGCAGCCAGTCCAATATCTCTCAGCAAACCAGCCAGTTCGCCCGTTGCTTGCGGAAAATCGCGCATTTGTTGGATCGTGAACTCGTCTAGGGTTTGGATGTGTCTATTGATGGCCATAAATGGATTTCATGTTTACAAGGAACGAGAGTACATTTGCTAAGCAAAAATAAGGTTTATTCTCTATCCCGGGGGCCTACCGAATCGCAATTATTGCAAAGAAACCCACGGATCGTTGGATTAAAAACAAAAAAGAAAGACCTATCATGAAGATTTACAAATTCGGAGGAGCCAGCATTAGCGGATTAGAAAGAATAAAAAGCACAGCCAACATTATCCAGGGTGCTGCCCAAGAAAAACTGATCATTGTCATTTCGGCCATGGGCAAAACCACGAATGCATTGGAAAAAGTTGCCGAAGCTTTTTTTCAAGGCAAAAAAACAGAAGCCCTCGATTTATTTAACCAGATCAAAGACAATCACCTTACCCTTCTCAAATACCTGACCGTTACTCAATGGCTACCTGCTGAAATGCAATTGAAGCAATTTTTCACCGAAGTAGAATGGATGATACACGATAAGCCGGTTCGGAATTACGATTATTATTACGATCAAATTGTGTGTTGCGGAGAATTGTTGAGCAGTACGCTTGTCACTTACTATTTAAAAGAGCAGCAATGTAAAGCAACTTGGCTAGACGCTAGAGACTTGCTCAGAACCGATGATACGTTCCGAAATGCCAATGTCGACTGGACCCGCAGCGAGCAAATGATTCAGCAAACAGTCGGCCCTTTGTTTGAGGAATACGACATTGTCATCACTCAAGGTTTTATTGGCAGTACCGATGAAAATGAGAGCACCACGCTAGGTCGGGAAGGGAGTGATTACACGGCCGCCATTTTTGCCAATATCTTACAGGGAGAGTCGGTTACGATCTGGAAGGACGTGGATGCGGTGATGAGTGCCGATCCGAAGAAATATCCTGATGCGTCCATCTTGTCTTCCTTGAGTTTTACAGAAGTGATTGAAATGGCCTATTATGGTGCACAGGTGATCCATCCCAAAACCATCAAGCCATTACAAAACAAAAACATTCCCCTGCAGGTTAAGAGCTTTTTAGATCCTTCGCTTCCCGGTACACTAATCAGCCAACATGCAAGCAAGCAATTGCCCCCCATCATTGTGCACAAAGAGAATCAGGTATTGATTCAGTTCAAAACAAAAGACTTCTCTTTCATGGAAGGCGAACCGATTCAACACTTGCATGGTTTGTTTACTGCCCACCGAATCAGCCCCAATTGTACGCAGAACACCGCCATTTCTTTATGGTGCAGTTTTGATCATCATGCAGAACGAATCGAAGCATTGGCTGCAGATGCTGCTCAGTTTTTTGATGTGGAAATGGAAAAGAATCTATCCTTACTGACCATTCGTCATTACAAAGAAGAAAGCATCGAATCGTTGACTAAAGGAAAGACGATACTCCTGGAACAAAAAACCCAACAAACCATTCAATTGCTCATGAGGTAAAAGAGCATGGCTTATTAATTGATGAGGTACTCTCCCCTTTTATTCACCATGATGACGGGAATTTGTTTGTTGGCTTCAAAATAATCAAACACTTCTTTAATGCTTTTATTGAAAGACTCGAGATAAGCATTCTCTTTGATGGACTCTAGCAAATAATCATTTGATTTTTTTACATTGTATTTCACCGGAAACACATGGACAGGGATAAACTCTTGTCCTTGCGAACGAACCGCAGAAGCCATCGTATACAATTCCTCAATCGGCTCATCACTAATGGCGATGCATCCTACAGAAACACAATTGCCATGAATATAAATGGCACTACCAGGCCTAAGCGAATCACTCAATATTCGATCAGACGCATTGGGATAATTGAGCCCAAGAGATAAGTGGTAACTGCTATTGGGATTGAAATCATTGATGTGATAAAATCCTTCCGGAACCTGGTAATCACCTTCCATTCGTTTGGGGCCGGTGGTGCCGCTCTGCATGCATATTTTATAGGTCTTAAACAACTTATAGGGTTGCTGCAGGTTGTCTTTCACCCATACTTCCAATTGTCGATCGTACTTAAAAGATCGGATGTACAAAGATTTAGGAGGCCAGTTTAATTGAGCTTTTTCAAATTGCTTGGCAAGGGTATCCTCTTTTGCCAATAGAATCGCATCAACCTTACTTAAAGATTTTTGAGTGGCAGACAAAGCGGTTTGTGCCCCTGCGGGCAAGACAACAAACAAGCCCAACACCCACAATGTATGCCGTAACAGCTTGAGATATTTCATTAACAATTGGATATTGTTCAAATTACAAGTTCCCTCTTAAATCTTGCTCTCTTTCCAACGCCTCAAACAAAGCCTTGAAATTACCCTTTCCAAAACTCTTGGCTCCTTTTCGTTGAATGATTTCAAAGAAAAGGGTTGGTCGGTCTTCCAGGGGTTTGCTAAATATCTGAAGCAGATACCCTTCGTCGTCTCTGTCTATTAAGATGCCCAGTTCCCTCAAGGGCGCAAGGTCTTCTTCAATGGTGCCGACCCTGTCCAAGACTGTATCATAATAACTAGCAGGCACTTTCAAAAAATCGATTCCCCGACTTTGCAAGGCTGTAACAGTTTCTACAATATTATGGGTGGCAATGGCCACATGCTGAACACCTTCTCCATTATAAAAATCAAGAAATTCTTCTACCTGGCTTTTTTTCTTGCCTTCAGCAGGCTCATTGATCGGAAATTTAACATACCCGTTTCCGTTACTCATCACCTTACTCATCAATGCTGAGTACTCCGTAGAAATGTCTTTGTCGTCAAAAGAAAGAATGTTTCTGAAGCCCATCACGTTTTCGTAAAAATCCACCCATGGATTCATTTGATTCCAACCCACATTCCCTACACAATGGTCAACGTACAACAAACCTGTTTCGGATGGGTTGTAATCGGATGTCCATTTTCTGAATCCGGGCATAAAAACCCCCTTGTAATTTTTTCTTTCCACGAAATAGTGCACGGTTTCACCATAAGTATGAATACCACTCAATACCACTGAACCCTGTTCATCTTTTAAGACAGTAGGTTCGAGGCAACTCTTCCCACCCCTGGAGGTAGTTTGCTTCCAGGCGTCAGCGGCATCCTCTACCATGAGAGCCAACACTTTCACCCCATCTCCATGTTTATAGATATGGTCAGCGATGGAATTGTTGGTTTTTAAAGGAGTAGTGAGTACGAACGTTAATTTATTTTGCCGAATGACATAACTCACTTTGTCCATAACGCCTGTTTCGGGGCCCGCATAGGCAAGTGACTGAAATCCAAAAGCTGTTTTGTAGAAATGGGCCGCTTGCTTTGCATTTCCCACATAAAATTCAATATAATCTGTTCCTTGTAAAGGAAGGAAATCGGTAAGGGCTGTTTCGTTCGCAGAAGGGGCTATATTAGATGACATGATATAAAAAAAATTAAAAGTTTCGAAAAAAATTATGGGAGTCTAAAAAAGCAAACAGCTAGTCAATTGAATCCATGGCAAGGGCAATCATCAGGGACGAATACCGTGTACTTTGGTGACTTCTGTGGCAATATCTATTGAATGTCAACATCTTCTCAAAGTTAAGAAAAACTATTCAAGCCTACTGCCCTCTATGGATAATTCTTATTCAAAAGGACCTGATAAAAAAGGAGCAATTGGCCGAGGGGAAGTCGCGGCTAGGTTTTATCTTTGAACAATGAAAAAGGTCGGTATTTTGGGAGGTGGTCAATTGGGACGAATGCTCTTGCAAGCTGCCGTCAATTACCCGGTTGAAACTTTTGTTCTCGAAAATGATCCGCAGGCTCCAGCTGCTCATCTTTGTCATCATTTCACTCACGGAGACATCCGAGATTTTGAAACGGTCTACCAATTTGGCAAAGGCCTGGATGCACTCACCATTGAAATTGAACATGTCAATACCGAAGCACTGGAAAAACTTGTTGCAGAAGGCGTTTCAATATTCCCCCGTGTCGCCGCTTTGAAAATTATACAAAACAAGATTCATCAAAAAAACTTTTATAAAGAAAACGATTTGCCTACCAGTGATTTTGTAGTGACCAACTCCCTACATGATCTTCGTTTACAAAGTCATTTTCTTCCGGCAGTTCATAAAGTTTCGAATGGCGGCTATGATGGAAAGGGCGTACAAATTATTCAACAAGCAGCCGACATTGAAAAGGGTTTTGATGCGCCATCCGTGTTGGAGAAAAAAGTGCCTATCAAAAAAGAAATCGCCATTATGATAGCTGTTGCCAACAACGGAGAGACAGCATTGTACCCTCCTGTCGAGATGGTTTTCGATCAAACATTGAATTTGCTCAGCCATCAACTCTGCCCTGCCGAACTGGCCGAAAAAGTGTTATGGAAAGTAGAAGCGATCGGCTTGACCGCTATTAAAAAACTGAACAGCCCCGGCATTTTTGCGGTAGAACTGTTTGTAGATATTGACGACAATGTACTGGTCAATGAAATTGCCCCTCGAGTGCACAACAGCGGACACCATACTATTGAAGGAAATTACTCGAGTCAATTTGATATGTTGTGGAGAATCATGTTGAATTATCCATTGGGCAATACAGATTGCATTCTTCCTTCTGCGTTGGTAAATTTAATTGGAGAAGATGGTTTTGCTGGCATCCCCCATTACGATGGATTAGAAGAAGTTTTGTCTATTGACAATGCTTTTGTGCATTTGTACGGAAAACACCAGACCAAACCCGGAAGAAAAATGGGTCACGTAACGATCCTTAGTAAAGAAAAACAAGATTTATTATACAAAGCCAACAAGATTAAGCACCTATTGTCTGTAAGGTCTTAATTTTGAGAGGTTATTAAATCCCCCTCTGCCATGCAACCATTTGTAGGAATCATTATGGGTAGCGAAAGCGATCTTGAAATCATGAAAGGCGCTGCTGATATGCTGCAGCAATTTGGTGTTGAGTACGAAATGACCGTGGTGTCTGCCCATCGAACTCCAGACAGAATGAGCGCTTATGGTAAAGAAGCGGCTGACAGGGGCATTAAAATCATCATTGCCGGAGCAGGTGGTGCTGCCCATTTACCCGGAATGGTTGCCGCCAATACGATCCTTCCCGTTATTGGCGTTCCCATCAAATCCTCCAATTCTATTGATGGATGGGATTCAGTCTTATCGATTCTACAAATGCCCAATGGGGTTCCAGTAGCCACCGTAGCCTTAAACGGAGCCAAAAATGCAGGAATCCTGGCGGTTCAGATTCTTTCCACGAGCGACGCTTCTCTTCAACAGAAACTGGTGGCCTATAAAAAAGACCTGGAAAAACAAGTGATGGACATGGCAGGCCGTGTTCACTAATGTAGGTCGCTTTTTTCCTGTTTTTATTCCCCCACTAAACGAATATTTTGGCCGTTTATCAAGAAATTGATGATTTCTTGAAGGATGCCCCATTTGTACCTATTTTTACAAATAAAACAAACACGTATATGCCTAAATTTTCTCTATTATTTTTTGTGCTATTCAGTGCAACACTAGCAAATGCTCAGAAAGTTGCTTTTACTGAATATGACCTTGCCAATGGATTGCATGTGATCCTGCATCAAGACAACACAGCCCCCGTGGTAGCTGTTTCAGTTATGTATCATGTGGGCAGCAAAAACGAACAAACTGATCGTACAGGATTTGCACACTTTTTTGAACACTTACTTTTTGAAGGAAGTGACAATATCAAAAGAGGCGAATTCATGAAGATTGTGAGCAGCAATGGAGGTCAGAACAATGCCAACACCTCTCAAGACAGAACTTTTTACTACGAAGTATTCCCCTCCAATCAACTGGAAACAGGCTTATGGTTAGAGAGTGAAAGAATGTTTCATCCGGTAATCAATCAGGTGGGAGTGAAAACACAAAACGAAGTGGTAAAAGAAGAAAAAAGATTAAGGGTAGACAACCAGCCTTATGGAAATTTCCTAAACGAGGTAATGAAAAGACTTTTTACCAAGCATCCCTACAACTGGGTTCCGATTGGAAGCATGGCCCATTTGGATGCAGCCACTTTGGACGAATTCATCGCATTTAATAAAAAATATTACGTACCCAACAATGCAACCTTGGTGATTGCAGGAGATATCAATGCAGAGAAAACCAAAAAATTGGTGAACGACTATTTTGCAGAAATTCCAGCAGGTGCTCCCGTTGCAAAAGTAAATATCAAAGAAGATCCCATTACCAAAGAAATGGTCGATACGGCTTATGACAACAACATTCAGATACCTGCCGTGATGACCGCCTACAGAACACCGGGCATGACCAGCAAAGAATCCTTGGCTTTGCAATTGGCCGCTGATGTGTTGAGTACAGGCGCTAGCAGTCGGATGTATAAAAAAATGGTAGACGACAAAAAGAATTCATTGTCTGTAGGATGCTTTAATTATGCTTTGGAAGATTACGGCGCTTACATTACCTATGCCCTACCCAGCGGCCCATATCCCTTGGACTCGCTTTTGAAAGACATGGACGATGAAATTGTAAAACTCCAAACTGATTTGATCAGTGAAACGGAGTTTACCAAAATCAGAAACCAATATGAAAACAATTACATCGGTAAAAATGCCAAGATGTTGGGCGTTGCCGAAAACTTGGCTGATGGATATACTTTTCAAAACAAAAACACCAATTATATCAATGAGGAACTGACAGAAGTAAGAAAAGTGACCAGGAACGATATTCAGGCTGTTGCCAAAAAGTATCTTAACAAAAATCAACGAGTGGTATTGTACTACTTGCCTAAAAAATAATTTCATCAACCGTTTGTAGAAGAATAAAAATAATTCCAATGAATAAGATCATCTGTTTTTTACTTGCTGCCATTTGCACCTTACCTAGCATTGCCCAATCTCGTATTGATCGTAGCAAGGCGCCCAAACCAGGCCCCGCTCCTGTCATCACCATTAAAGACCCCGCTATTTTCACGCTTCCCAACGGAATGACTGTGATTGTAGTGGAAAACCATAAACTTCCAAAAATCACCGCCAGCTTAAGCATAGACAGAGGTCCAATTGTCGAAGGCAAAAAAGCGGGAGTCAATCAACTCATGGGCCAAATGCTGGGCGAAGGCACCACCAAAAACAACAAAGCTGCCTTTGACGAGGCGATTGATCTGATTGGGGCCGATGTTTCCCTGAATGCAGCAGGCGGCTTCGCCTCTGCCCTTACCCGACATTTTGAAAAAGCATTTTTGTTGATGTCTGAAGCCATCCAGTCTCCAGCCTTTCCTCAAGAATCCTTTGACAAACTAAAAACCCAAGCCTTGACTGGTTTAAAATCTCAAGAAAAAAATGCTTCCGCTATTTCTGGCAGGGTAGTCAACGCATTGAGCTATGGAAAAAACAGTGCACAAGGTGAATTCGAAACAGAAGAATCTATTAAAGCATTGACCCTTCAAGACATCAAAGATGCATACAAAGAAAACATCACGCCTTCCAGAAGCTATTTGACTTTCGTAGGAGACATCACCCCTGCCCTAGCCAAAACCATTGCCACCAAGGCATTGGGCAACTGGAAGGGTAAGAAAATAAGTTTGCCTCAAATCCCCTTGACAGACAATGTCAAAGGAACAGAAATTGATTTTGTGGATGTACCTACAGCCGTTCAAGGTGAGATCAATGTAGGAAACCTGATCAGCAATCCGTTGAGCAATCCGGATTATCATGCATTGTTGTTGGCCAATCAAATTTTAGGGGGTGGTGCAGAAAGTAAATTGTTTATGAACCTTCGGGAAAAGCATGGCTTCACCTATGGCAGTTACTCTAGCGTGGGCAACGGCAGGTTCCAGTCGAGGTTTTCAGGCACTGCACAAGTTAGAAGCGATAAAGCTGATAGTGCAGTAGCTGAAATTATTGCAGAAATCGACAACATGCGTCAAGGCAAAATCACCAACGAAGAACTACAAAATGCAAAAGCCAAATACAATGGATCTTTTGCGTTGGGCATGGAAGATCCGGCTAAAACAGCCAGCTATGCAAGCAATATTCTCATCAACAATTTGCCAAAGGATTTCTACAGAACTTTCCTTCAAAAAATCAATGCAGTAACCCTAGAAGACATTCAAAGGGTTGCTAAAAAATATTTGGAGAAAGACAATAGCAGAATCGTAATTGTGGGCAATGGTGCCAAAATATTGCCCAACCTTGCACGATTGGGATACCCCATTAAAAAATACGACAAATATGCCAATCCGATTGTCGATCAGCCAAAAGATGTAAACATCAAAGAAACCGAAAAGACATCTGAAGCCATTTCTGCTTTCTCTGTTATCGATGGCTATTTGAAGGCCATTGGTGGTAAAGAAGAAGCAAAAAAGATCAATACCCTCAAACAAAGCTTCACCATGGACTTAATGGGCAGAAGCTTTAGCGGTTCCGACTTGAAAATGGCACCCAATAAGCATTACACCGAAGTAACCATGGGAGAAGCAAAGTTGATGCAGTCTATGTTTGATGGCAAAAAAGGTTACCAGGCGCAAATGGGTCAAAAGAAAGAAATGGAGGCTGATGAAATCAAAGATGCGTCAGATGACAAAGCCATTATCCCTCAATTGTTTTACTTGTCCAGTGATTACAAGACAAGTTATTTGGGGACAGGAAAAGTTGGTTCGGAAGATGCGTACAAATTAAAAATCACCAAACCCAGCGGAAAGGTTTCTGTAGAATACTATTCAACCAAAACCGGCTTGTTGCTGAGAGAAGAAAAAACAACAGAAGCGCAAGGAACAGAAATGACCATTTTGGTAGACTACAGCAATTACAAAAAAGTAGGGACTGTGCTGTTGCCTTTCAGCATTACGCAATCAGTAGGCGATCAAGAATTCAGTATGAATGTATCTGATATCAAAATCAACGAAGGAGTAACCGAGGCTGATTTCAAATAATAAAAAAGTGTAGCATAAAAAAATGGCTCGTTGTTCACGAGCCATTTTTTTATGCGGTTATTTCTTCTATGATGCAAAAGGATGATTCATGGGTCAATGAGTACCGGTAAATCAATTGAATAAAATCGGCACCCCACCTGGCATAATAAGGCAACATGTTTTCTGCTCTTTCCTGCAAAACGCCGTTAGGAAAAACCTGATCTTTCACTTTTTGAAGCTTCCGGATTTGTGATTCAAATCTCTTCTTTTCTGCTTTCAGCATTTTCTTTTCTACCGCCTCTATTTTTTGAAGGGCATTGACTTGCAGGGCTTCAATATGCTTTTGTAAGCTCCTGTCTGCTTTAGTGGCATGTGCTTTGATGGTTTGATACTGCTCAATAATAGCCTCTTTTTCTTTGTTCAGATTCAGCACCATTGATGAATCTCTTTTGACCAATTGGTTTTCCAAAACAGCGAGAGGCTGAAAAAAATCTATGCAATCTAAAGAAAGCTGCTCTATCTGGGCAACAGCAGCATCCTCCAAAATCAAAAAGGAATTGCGCAATAACAACACTGGAAAATCAATCCCAACTGCTTGAAACACGCGCTTTAATTTAAGCCAATAGGCCAACTCTCCCCCGCCACCAATGAAGGTCACATTGGGTAAAATCAATTCCTGGAAAACAGGCCTGAGGACCACATTGGGGCTGAAACGCTCAGGAAAATTCTCCAGCTCCTCCAAAATAGCAGTTGAAGAAAATGAAATATCCGTATTAACCACCGAAAAACCGGTTGGCGTTGCTTCTATTCTTTGACGAATATTATCCTTCAAATAAAAAAGGTTGATGGGACGTCCGATGGTT
>CANGBQ010000042.1 GCA_947451985.1 Chitinophagaceae bacterium
AGCAGCAATTTTATTGCCAATACCAATGCCCCTGCCCTCATGGTTTTTTAGATAAATAACCGCACCATTCCCATTGGCTTCAATCAACTTTAGGGATTCATGCAGCTGATCTTGACAATCGCAGCGGCTGCTTCCAAAAACATCTCCAGTCAAGCATTCGCTGTGTATTCGGATGATGGGTTTGTTATTTGAATTGTTCTTGTATAGCACTGAGTGCTCTGTACCGGTCAACTTATTTTTATAAATGCTGATTTTGAAATCGCCAAAAGAACTTGGCAGATTGGCTTCGGAAATGAATTGGATTGTATTTGTATTTTCAGCCGAAGTGTTGATGGGATTTTCTGTACGCTTTCGATACTCAATGATTTGATGAATAGAGATTACTTTCAAAAGATGTTTCTCCGCAAATTGGAACAATCCATTTTGTCTGAGCATATTTCCATTCTCATCCATTACCTCGCACATTACAGCAGCTGGGGCATGTCCGGTCAGGATGCATAGATCAACACTGGCTTCAGTGTGTCCCGGTCTTACCAACACCCCATTGTTTTTGGCGACTACCGGAAACAAATGTCCAGGTTTGATGAAGTCGGAACCTTTGCTATTGGGATCAGTAATCAGTTTGGCTGTAATGGCTCTCTCTTTGGCGGAAATGCCTGTCGTGATTCCGAAATTTTGATTCGCATCAATGGAATCGTAGAAAGCTGTACTGAAAGTGTCTTGTGAATTGCTTCTGACAGGTTGTAAATCGAGTTGTTCTGCTATCGAAGTGGAAATAGCTACACAAACCAGGCCTCTTCCATGAACAGCACAAAAATTCATTTTTTCCTGCGTAGCTGTATCTGCAGGAAATATAATATCTCCCTCATTCTCCCTGGCCTCGTCATCCACCACCAAAATGGGGTGTCCTTCTTTAAAGGCTGCCAACGCTTCTTCAATGGTATTAAACACGTTCTTGGTTTTCTTTATTAATTAACAACTTTTCTGTGTATTTGGCCAAAATATCAAATTCAACATTCACTTTGTCTCCCTGGTTAACCAATTGTAAATTGGTTTTCTCCAGGGTAACGGGTATGATGCAAATGTCTACGCTGTTGTTCAGTACTTTGTTGACAGTCAAACTAATTCCGTTGATGGTGATCGATCCTTTATAAACAACGTATTTTGAAAATTGTTCCGGAAATGATATTGAGAGGTTCCATGACTGTTCGCCTTTATCAATGTTTGTAATCAAGCCCGTTGCATCTACATGCCCCAACACATAATGTCCACCCAAATGTCCATTGACTTGAACGGGCAATTCCAAATTTACCCTACTGCCTTCTTGATAAAACTGAATGATGGTTTTGTCAATGCTTTCTAAGGATACATAAAATTGAAGGGAGTCACCTGCTATCTTGGTTACAGATAAACAAGCGCCATCAATAGCCACGCTGTCACCCAGCTGAACCCTTTTGGCGATTTCAGGGGCTTGTACCGTTAGATTCCAGCCGTTATTATCGGGGACAATTAACTGAATCTGGGCGGATTGTACAATTCCAGTGAACATCTCAATTATTAGTTTAATTTTAGCGCCACAAAGATAAGCGGTATGGACCATCCAATGTATCTAAATAAGGCATTTATATTGGCCAAAAAGGCCAATCCGAAGCTGGTCAGGCCCAATCCGATGGTGGGTGCTTTGGTAGTCAATTCCAATGGAGTCATTTTGGGTGAAGGATACCACCAACAAGCCGGTGGACCGCATGCAGAGGTGTTTGCCATCCAACATGCCCTCCAACAAACAGAGGATTTGTCGCAAACCACCCTCTATGTTACTTTGGAGCCATGTTCGCATCATGGTAAAACACCGCCTTGCACCGATTTAATTATTCAACATAAAATTCCCCGTGTAGTCATTGGCTCAACAGATCCCAATCCGGTTGTTGCTGGTATGGAAGTGTTGAAACAGCATGGTGTGGAAGTATTGATTGTGCTTCATCCTGAAATCGCTCAACTGAATCGCGTATTTACAGTGAACCAATTGAAAAAAAGACCGTTCGTTCAAATCAAAACAGCGATGACCCTTGATGGAAAAATCGCCGATCGTTCGGGGAAAAGTCAATGGATTACCAATGAAACCAGCAGGTATTTTGTACATGAAAAATTGCGTTCGCAAACAGATGCCATTCTAACCACCGCTGCTACACTCATCGCCGATAACGCTAAATTAGATATTCGGCTCTTGAACAAACCCGCAAAAGAATTGTCAGTCCTGGTGATTGACCGAGAAGGTGTATTGTTGCAGCCATCCAATAGGCAATTGTCTGTTTTTTATCCACGAGCCCATTCCAAAATTTATCTGCTTACCAAAACGATGTCCAATGATGCTGTTTCGGATATACCGCCAAACGTAGAGTTGATACCTTGCGCGTTTGATGACAACGGATGGTTGAAGTTGGAAGGATTGGGTGAGCAATTGTTGCAAAAAGGCATTTACCACCTCATGACAGAGGCCGGTGCTGTACTCAATACTTTTTTACTGCAGCAACAATGGGCAGATGAATGGTGTTGTTTTGTGGCCCCTCGTTTGTTAATGGATCAAAACGCTCCATCTGTTTTCCAAACTACTCAAGCTATTTCTTTAGAGGACACTACATCCTTCACCTTATTGGAATCCCTTCAATTGGAAGGCGATGTATTGCTAAGGTATCAAATTTGATGCAGGCTATAAGGACGAAGAGAAGAGCAGTTATTCTCCTATGAGTTCATGACTGCCAAATGACATGGGCAGCAGCGAACTGGCGTTTTCAATAATCATGATTTCACCGGTCATACCTGACAAAATCAGGCGAATGGTTTGATGGGTTCTTTCTTCATATTCATGGATGCTTTGCCGGCACATGCCACACGGCGAAACGGGCTTGTTGCTTTCGCCATTCAAGTGATGATAGGCAATGGCCATGGTTTTAATTGGCACATCGGTATGGATCATGGCTGCTGAAGCCAATAAGACCCTTTCTGCACAGATACCAACAGGATAGGATGCATTTTCTTGATTGGTACCGGCAACCGTGGCTCCGTTATCGAGAAGGGCGACTGCCCCTACTAAAAATTCACTGTAAGGCGCATAGGCTTTTTGGGTAATGGCTCTAGCGGATTCAATCAAGGTACGATCACTTGCATTTAGTTCTTCCAGTGAGTTGAATACTTGGTATTCAAAACGGACTTCTCTTTTTTGCATCATTCAATGGTTTAGATAAAAAATCCTTCTACCCAGGGCAGAAGGACTATCTAAGTTACAACATTTTAGTTATGTATACTATACCAGATGATGATATCTATCAGGGTACTCTTAAAACAACTCCCCCTGTCCAGAATCTTTTTCTTTTACATCCCACTCCATTTCAACCGATTTAGTATAATCAATCAACTTGGCGCCGACTGCTTTCCAGCCCATGATTTCTACCAGTTTGCTCACTTTGAATTTGGCTTTGCTGATTTGTTGTCCCCTTCCGCTTTGTACTTTCAATACTGGTTCTTCAGCGCTGGTGACTGTTTCGATGCGGTTGTCTTTGCCTTCTTTGATGAAAAAGAATTTGGTGTGCAGTGTGGTGGTTTCAATTTTGAAACGCTTGATATTGTATTGCAATTTTTCGTTGTCCAAATACACAGCGGTCACTATTTTTTCCGGCTGATATTTTTCAATCAACAATACTTTTTCAGGATCAAATCTTTGGGTCAGCTCCTGGTCAACGATCTCATAATTGCCGTCGTTGTAGATTACCAATATGGTGTCATCGCCATCGAATTTACCCAAGTACTCTCCTTTGTCTTCTGTATTCAAACGTCCAAATTGATTGTCAAACCAAAGCTTCTTGGCGCTGAGGGTTGATTTGCCCGCTTTGGTGAATTTCACATTTTTGATGGGATATTTGGTCACCTGGTTACCCATGCTGGATCTCCCTTTGATTTCCAATTCTTCAAAAGCAAATTCAAGTTCTTTGTTTCTGGCACTGCAATTCGGGCTTAATATGATTTTAACACTTTCGGCTTCTCCATTAGGATTGGCAGAGAAATAATGGACTTTGCTTTTTTCGGATCCTTTGGTTAAATCATATTCCTTGTCTCTGGTAATACCCGTTACGTTGAACCTCTTGGCATAACTTACCCCTGTTTTACCATCCATGTACAACATGTTGTAGGTGGTACGTTCATCGTTCTTTTGGAAAACGGCCACATGTAAAATATCTTTTCCAATAAATGTTTTGTCGGATACTTTCACCACCTTCATGATGCCACCCTTGGTGAAGGCTATGATGTCATCAAGGTCGCTGCATTCTGTAATGAATTCATCTTTCTTCAAAGAGGTACCGATGAATCCATCCGCAAAATTCGCGTACAGTTTGATATTGGCAATGGCGACAGATTTGGCTTGAATGGTGTCAAACAATTTAATCTCCGTTTTTCTTTCTCTCCCCTTTCCGTATTTTTTCAACAGGGTTTCATAATACGCCACTGCAAAGTCTACCAGATTGGCCAAATCATGTTTGACTGTTTTGATTTCCGCCTCTAAGTTTTTGATTTGCGCATTGAGTTCGTCTATATCAAGTTTGTAGATCCTTCTCACAGGCTTTTCAGTCAACTTAATAATGTCTTCATTAGTAATGGCTCTTTTCAGCTGTTTGGTAAAGGGCGCAAAAGCTTTGTCAATGGCAGCAATTACTTTTTCCCAGGTTTCATGCTTTTTTTCCAGCTCTTTGTAAATCTTCTCTTCAAAGAAAATTTTCTCCAAGGAAGTGTAATGCCATTTTTCTTGCAATTCACCCAGCTTGATTTCCAGTTCTTTCTTGAGCAGATCTTTGGTATTGTCAGCAGAAATTTTAAGCAGTTCGTTGACAGAAAGAAATTGTGGTTTCTGATGGACAATCACACAAGCATTCGGAGAAATGCTGACTTCACAATCGGTGAAAGCATACAAAGCATCGATGGTCATGTCAGGTGAAATGCCCGCAGCCAGCTCAATGATGATTTCCACTTCAGCAGCGGTATGATCGGTAACTTTTTTGATTTTGATTTTACCCTGGTCATTGGCTTTAACAATGCTCTCCATCAACTGGGTGGTGGTTACGCCAAAGGGAACACTTTTGATAACCAAGGTTTTTTTGTCTGCTTCTTCAATAGCTGCCCTTACCCTGATTTTGCCGCCTCTCTTCCCCTCGTTGTAGGCGCTAGCATCCATGCTGCCACCGGTCTGGAAATCCGGCAAGATTTCAAACTTTTTCCCTTTCAGGTATTTGATAGAAGCTTCGATCAATTCGCAGAAATTGTGCGGCAAAATTTTAGTGGCCAATCCCACAGCGATCCCTTCTGCTCCCTGTGCCAGCAGCAAAGGAAATTTCATGGGCAGCGTGATGGGTTCATTCTTCCGGCCATCGTAACTCAATTGCCATTGAGTGGTTTTCGCATTAAAAGCAACGTCCAGTGCAAATTTGCTCAATCTCGCTTCAATGTATCGAGCCGCGGCGGCATCGTCACCTGTTCTGACGTCACCCCAGTTTCCCTGCGTTTCAATCAGTAAATCTTTTTGCCCTAAGTTGACAATGGCATCCCCGATGCTGGCATCTCCGTGAGGATGATACTGCATGCTTTGTCCGATGATATTGGCTACTTTGTTGAAGCGGCCATCATCCATTTCTTTCATTGCATGTAAAATCCTTCTTTGCACCGGTTTCAATCCGTCCTCTACGGCTGGTACAGCCCTTTCAAGGATCACATAGCTGGCATAATCCAGAAACCAGGTTTTGTATTGACCGCTGACCCCTGTATCGCTGTGCGTATATTCTTCTTTTGTTTTCTTTGTAGCCATTGTTGAATTACTAGTAGATTAAGACTTTGAATGATATTTTATTTCGAAGTCTTTCATGTTGGTGACTTTTCCCTGTACGTCGTACAATTCCATCGCCACAAATGTTTTCAGTCTCCAAAGCAGGTAAAATTCAGGAACAGCCTGCTTGGATTTGGCAAGGAAATGATGAATGATCTTACTGGCCTTTTGCCAATCGGGCATGATGAATTTTTTGAGTTCGCTGTCAAAAAAATCTTCATCGTGTTGAATCAGTTTTTTACCACCTTCTAGCAGTCTGATGGAATGGTTTTCTGAACTCAATTTGATCCATTCGTCTGGATCCACTTCAAACTCACTCAAGGTGATTTCCCTGGCTAGTTTTTTAGCTTTTAGAAATTCTTTGGCAGGAATCTCATGTAAGTGATTGGGGTAAAAAATATTTCCTTTTTCATTGATAAAAGGGAGATTGTTCAAATATAAAATAAACACCTTCCCTTGAAAGGGTTTTAGAAAATGCAAGAGCCAATAATAGCCGCTTACATCTTGGTTGTTTTGAGCTGCCCAAATCCAAACGCATTCCGATTCATCGTTGCTTAATGTTTCTGTCAACTGAGCAAGGGTGTCGTTGTCTTTTGAAAATGTTTCTCCTTCGGCAGGCTCGAAATCACCACCCGCCAGCACATGGCTCCACCATTCTTCACGAGTTTGAATCCCTTCTACTGCATAGATATTTTGTATAGGCCCAAATGCATAGTTGTCTTTGCATTGTAAAATCTTTCCTTGAAGCGTTTCATCTAACTCAATAGCTGACTGTAAAATAGATGCATCAGCTTCACTAAAAACGATATGAATCATATGTGTGATAAATAAATGATGTAAAAATTATTTTGATTCTTCCAGGGCATCCACTTCAATTTTCAGGTTTTCAATGATGAAATCCTGTCTTTGTGGCGTGTTTTTGCCCATATAATATTCTAGTAAATTTTGCACATGCTCTCCCTGTTCCATGATTACAGGCTGCAGTTTCATGTCGGTTCCAATAAAACGGGCAAACTCATCCGGACTGATTTCTCCTAGTCCTTTGAAACGAGTGATTTCTGGTTTGGCACCCAGTTTTTTCATCGCCGCTTGCTTGGCGGTTTCGTCATAACAATAGATGGTCTCTTGTTTGTTTCTAACCCTGAATAAAGGCGTTTCCAATATGTACACGTGCCCATTCTTTACCAAATCGGGGAAAAACTGAAGGAAAAAAGTCATGAGCAACAAACGGATGTGCATGCCGTCCACATCTGCATCCGTGGCAATCACAATGTTATTGTACCGCAAGCCTTCGTATCCTTCTTCAATGTTTAGAGCATGTTGCAATAAATTGAACTCTTCATTTTCATAGACCACTTTTTTGGTTAATCCATAGCTGTTCAAGGGCTTGCCCCGCAAACTAAACACTGCTTGGGTATTTACACTTCTGGCTTTGGTGATGGAGCCGCTCGCACTGTCTCCTTCGGTAATGAAAATGGTACTTTCTTTTTGTTTTTCTATGATGTGGTCTTTGTCTTTTCCGGTGGGTTCGTCGTTGTAATGGAATTTGCAGTCCCTCAATTTCTTATTGTGCAGGTTGGCTTTTTTGGCTCTTTCATTGGCCAGTTTTTTGATGCCTGCCAATTCTTTTCTTTCCCTTTCGTTTTGTTCTATTCTTTTTTTGAGGGCTTCGGCCGTACTTGGATTTCTGTGTAAGAAATTGTCTAGTTCCTTTAATAAAAAATCGCCCACAAAATTTTTCATACTGGGCCCATTCTCGAACACATATTGAGAGCCTAGTTTGGTTTTGGTCTGACTTTCAAACACAGGCTCTTGTACGCGAACAGAAATGGCTGCGCAGATACTACCCCGAATGTCAGCTGCATCATAATCCTTTTTAAAGAAATCCCTGATGGTTTTTACATAGCCTTCTCTGAAAGCAGCCAAGTGCGTACCTCCTTGAGTAGTAAATTGTCCATTGACGAAACTGTAGTATTCTTCGCCATATCCGTTTTCGTGGGTAAGCGCTACCTCAATATCTTCTCCTTTTAAATGAATAATTGGATACCGGATTTCGTCTTCATTTGTTTTTCTTTGGAGCAGGTCTAAGAGACCATTTTTGCTGACGAATTTTTTGCCATTTAGGTTCATCACCAAACCAGCATTCAAGTAGCAATAATTCCAAAACTGATTGTCCAGATATTCCTGAACAAAATGAAAGTTTTTGAAAACCGTTTCATCGGGGATAAAAGAAACAAAGGTTCCATTGGCTTCTTTGCTACTGGCTTCTTTGTGTTCCTTGGTCAGTACCCCTTTGGCAAATTCAGCCGTTTTTTCTTTGCCATCTCTGTATGCGGTCACCTTAAAATAAGTGCTCAACGCATTCACGGCCTTGGTACCCACTCCATTCAAGCCGACACTCTTCTGAAAAGCTTTGCTGTCGTATTTGGCACCGGTATTAATTTTACTCACCACATCCACCACTTTGCCCAAGGGAATACCCCGTCCATAATCCCGAATAGAGATCGTATTGCCTTCAATATTTACCTCCACTTGTTTTCCATAACCCATGGTGTGCTCATCAATGCAGTTGTCGATGACTTCCTTCAATAAGACATATATTCCGTCGTCTGCACTACTGCCATCTCCCAACTTGCCAATATACATACCCGGACGAAGCCTGATGTGCTCTCGCCAGTCCAGACTTCGGATGCTGTCTTCGGTATACTCTAATTTCTCTTTTTCTGCCATTGTATAATGTCCTTTACAAGTCGTTTATCAAGCAAGGAGTCTTGCTCGTCGTAAAGTTGCGAATTTAGGCCAATGTGCCGATTGTTCTATTTATTGACTTATCCACAAATCACTGATAATGTGTGTAAATAGCACCCCATCGATGCTTGAGGTATTATTTTGTTGCACAGTAAGCTGGGTAAAGCATAATTGTTATTTTTGAACCTATTTACAGATTAAACTTAAAGGCATCATTTTAGAAACCAACAAGGAGCGCATACAAGAACTTGCATTCATTCGTCAGCACGAAAATGATGCATTCAGGACATTTGTAAAAAATCGAAATGCTGCGGTTGTCGACGCGTTTGTGCTAGAAATCAATTCCGTTGTAGAGGCCAAGGTGGATTGTACTGAATGCGGTGCCTGTTGCAAAGGATTGATGATCAATGTAACCAAAGAAGAAGCGGCACATGCAGCATCGGGCGTGGGTATATCCACAGAGGTTTTTAAAGAAAAATATATCGAAGAAAGTACTGGTGGGCAGTGGATCATGAATACCATCCCCTGTCATTTTTTGACGGACAACAAATGTTCTATCTATGAAAACAGATTTGCAGAATGCAGGGCATTTCCTCATTTGAATAAACCTAATTTTGCAGACAGGTTGTTTGGCACATTGATGCATTACAGCATTTGTCCGATTGTTTTTAATGTGGTAGAGCAGCTAAAAGTAAAACTCGATTTTTTTCCAGAACGAGCAGAAGTATAAATTAGATAAATATGAATTTAGATTTGACAGGTCGCACCGCGTTGGTATGTGGAAGCACTCAAGGACTTGGGTTGGCTTCTGCCATGGAATTGGCATTATTGGGCGCCCATGTGGTGCTTATGGCTCGCAACGAAAATAGCCTTCAGCAAACATTGTCTCAACTCGATACCAGTAAGGGACAACAGCACGATTATTTAGTAGCTGATTTTGCCCATCCTGCTATGGTAGAACAAGCCATCCAGGGGTATATTGCTAAAGGAAAAACGATTCATATTTTGGTCAACAACTCCGGAGGACCTGCCGGTGGTAAAGCAATTGATGCCCAGCTCAACGAGTTTGTCAATACGTTTCAGCAACATCTATTGTGCAATCATGTATTGGCACAAGCAGTGGTGCCTGGTATGAAAGCCTCCTGTTTTGGCAGAATCATTAATATCATTTCTACCTCTGTCAAACAACCCATCGCTGGATTGGGGGTTAGCAATACCATACGCGGTGCAGTGGCCAACTGGAGCAAGACCCTTGCAACAGAACTAGGCCCCTATGGCATTACCGTGAACAACGTGTTGCCTGGTTTTACGCAAACGGCCCGTGCTGAATATGTCATCAAGAAAAAGGCAGCTGATGCAGGTAAATCAGAAGAAAATATTTTGAAAGAATTAGTAGCAGAAATTCCAGCAGGCAGGATCGGACAGCCACAAGAATTCGGTGCGGTGGTCGCCTTTTTAAGCACCCCTGCAGCTGGCTATGTAAATGGCATCAACCTACCCGTAGATGGCGGCCGCCTTACTTGTTTGTAAAATTCAATTCTGAGAATGGAATTACAGATTGTCTACTCTGGCTTCAATCACATTTTGAATGGCAGATGAAACTTTAGAAAGAATATCGTAGCCAGTTTCTTGCTCAATAAAATCAACTGAAGTTCTGTAGGTTCTCCAATCATTGTTGATGGTATCGTCATTTGGCATGATTACACTGATTACCCTGGTTGAATTGCCAACCCTGCTCAAATCATTTGAACCATTGGGCAATACCACCACTACTTTCCATACATTGGCGGGTACTGTTACCCTTCCATTGTCAAGTGTTGTCGCAAGTCCATTGGATCCTGTTCCTCCTTCGCCATAAGCGCCCGCAATGATATACAACTCACTTCCACCTTGAACGAGTGTTCTGCAATAATCTTCCAGGTTGCCCCAAGTCACTTGGTTGTTGTTGGGTGCTTGTGGAACCATATTGGTCATTAGAAAAGTTGAAGAGTTTGCATCTACAGAAGAAGTTCTGTCTGAAGACGGGCACATATGTCCTCTGTCAAAACCGCTACTCAAAAAACTGTTAGCACCCACTTGATACCATCCGGCAGGCAGTTCTGTGTTTGCTCTGAAGTTATCTTGTCTGGGAGTTGATCCAAAATCAGTAGCCACTACGTGCCAACTTACCCAATTGGGTATGCCACGATCGCGGTTGTATGAAACAGAATAATACCCTTCTCTTAAAAGATAATTGCCAATATCTGCAATGTTGACAGATGCATTGCTGGGGTTGCCCATTACCAAAGTACTGTCAGTGGCTTGTGTAGGCGGGGCTACAGGCGGAACGACAATTGGACTTCCTACCGGGTTGGTAGTCGAAATGATATTATCTTTTTGGCAAGCAGTAAAACTTACCGTTAGTGCAATCAGGAAAAAGTAAAATGTTTTTTTCATAAAAAAGCGATAGGCTGTTTCAAGGTGATAGCAGGATATTTTGCTAAAGAGGTCAAAACTACTAATAAGTTTCAATATTCAATCCGAAAGTCAAATATTCCATTCAGGGATATTATAACAATTATTTTTAATAGATTAAGCTTGTTATACCAGCCATAAAGAGCCAATTTTTTGATCAACAATCGCCAAAATCTCTTTTTCCAATTGAATAGCATCTGCCTCTATTTCTTGGCCCTTTTGAAGTATGCTGGCAATATAGGCTTTGTCTTGATAATCTGCCGCATTGATGCGAACATTCATGAAAGCACCCAATACGGCTGCCCTTGCACACAATGCTCCCACGCCGGCGTCAGATACAGAATTAGGATTGCCAATTTCTGCCATGGCTTTAATTACCTGCATGCTTTCAAAAGCAATGCTCATGACCCCCAATGGAATATCAATTGCATTTTTAGTAGCTGCTTGAATGGCACTGGTTCTTATGGCTTTTTCTTCATCATTGCTTTTAGGCAAACCGAAAGCTGCCATGATTTGGTTGAAGGCTTGGGTATCTTCGTCCACCAGTTTCAATAGTTGATCTTTGATCTGTTGGCCCTTCTCTGCCCAGTGGCTGAATTCTTCCCAACGATCATCCCATCCCACTTTGTGCGAAGACAGATTGGCCACCATGGTAGCTAAAGAAACACCCAAAGAACCCACATAGGCGGCAATAGAACCACCACCTGGAGCCGGACTTTCGCTTGCCGTTTCATCGGCAAAATCAGATAGAGACAAATCAATCAACTTCTTTTTTGGTTGATTGTCCAGCATATATTCTATGATTCTTTCCGCAGGATTGAAAGGAGACAATTCATCTAAGCCCATCGATTTAACAGCGATTTTGATCAACTCTTTTTCGCTTACGCCTTCGGATCTCTGTTGTTTTTGTAAAAAATATTTTCCGGCATCGGTCAATGCTTTCAATGGAATCAACCCTACCAATTCGCTGCCTGTTACCCTCATTCCTCTTTCCGTCGCTTTTTTGCAGGCTTCATCAAAGGCAATGTGAACAGGGGTTACATTGATATTGGTCAAATTGATTGAAATCTGGGCGATTCCATATTCTTCAATAAACCATCCAATGGCTTTAACACATTTCAAACTACCTGGAATTTGAATAGGATTGCCTTTGTCATCCAATGCTGTTTTTCCATTTACTTTTTTAACCCTTCCGGCTTCTCTGATGTCAAAAGCAACGGCATTGGCCCTTCTGGTAGAAGTGGTGTTTAAGTTGATATTGTATGCCACTAAGAAATCGCGGGCGCCAATCACGGTAGCCCCCCTTTTACTGTCAAATACAGCCGGGCCGAAATCAGGTTTCCATTCCGGCAATAAGATTTTCTTCGCAAATCCTTCATATTCTCCGGCCCGAATAACTGATAAATTGCTTCTTTCTTTATTGGGCTGAGCAGCCTCGTATAAGTATACCGGTAAGTGTAAATATTCCCCCACTCTTTTGGCCAGTTGTTGGGCAAAGACTGCTGTCTCTTCCATGCTGATGTTTGCAATGGGAATCAATGGGCAAACATCGGTGGCACCCATTCTGGGGTGTTCTCCTTTGTGTTGACTCATGTCAATCAATTCTCCGGCTTTTTTAATGGCCCGAAAAGCTGCCTCTACGACCGCTTCGGGTGATCCTACCATGGTCACTACTGTTCTGTTGGTTGCCTTACCTGGGTCTACATTCAGTAGCCGAACACCTTCTACTGATTCAATTTCATCGGTAATTTGTTTGATGAGGGCTAGGTCATTCCCTTCAGAAAAATTAGGGACACATTCAATTAACTGATTCATGTAAGAGGGTTTTGTTATTTGATCCATTCACCGTTGATCATCACCTTGTCAATAAGGTTGCTTCCGAATGAGTAAGGGATAAATGCCAATGATGAAATGGGTTTTGTAAAAATAAGATTCGCTTTTTTGCCTACCGAAATAGAACCTAATTCTTTTTCGACTTGCATGGCGTAAGCGGCATTTAAAGTGGCCGCATTGATGGCTTCTTCTGGGAGCATTTTCATTTGGATGCAACTCAATGCCACCAAAAAATTCATATTACCGCTTGGAGACGATCCGGGATTGTAATCTGAAGCCAGAGCAATTGCCGCGCCTGCATCAATCAATTCTCG
>CANGBQ010000043.1 GCA_947451985.1 Chitinophagaceae bacterium
ATCCTTTCCAAATCCCCCAATAGCTGATCAGAGAAAACAAGACTCCGGTAGCCAAGTAACTTTTGAATGTGAACAAGAGCAGGAGTGTTGCCAAACGAACTTGAAAAAAATTCGATTCGGATCGAATGTACAAATCATCGGGTCCGGAACTGATGCTGTTCAAATAGTCGTAATTCCATTCGACGGGCTGAAAAACAATATTCAGCAACTGTCCGTAGTGATTCTTTGAATGTTGCACGATATCCTTTGCCAGCGTATAATAACCAAAAGTATCTCCGCCACCATAGATATAGGCATGGTAACAGGCAAACGCAATGCTTGCTAAAATTTTGATGAAAAGCCCTTTTCTAAAATATTGTTGAATCAGTGATTGCTCCGAATGTTGTTGAACGAAATAACGGGCCCATATCCCCGTAACACCGATTAATATCAAAGTCAGTACCCAATCGTACCAAAATATATACTGCATGTTTCAAAACTACTACCTTACCGGTAAAGCAGCAAGTTATTGTCCGATGGGTATTTTGACAACGATAAATATTTTAAAGCACTGAAAATCAATGTATTAAAATTATCTGCACAATAATTTCCCAGAGATTGCGTTTAAGTCAAACCATTATTCTAATCCATCCGATAAAACCACCCTATTATGGAAAAAGTGATTGCAGTGATTGTTACACACAATCGTCAGGCTCATTTAGCAAATTGCATCGCCGCCCTTCGCACACAAACACATCCCCTTGACGCCATTTTGGTGGTGAACAATGCCAGTACAGACAACACAGCCTTTTGGTTGGACAATCAATACGATGTGGAACACCTGATACAAGAAAATATGGGCTCGGCCGGAGGATTTCAGGCGGGCATGGAATGGGCATACCAACGAGGATTTACCTGGATGTGGTGTATGGAAGACGACAGCTTGCCAGCAGCTAATGCTTTGGAAAAATTATTGGACCAGGACAATGGCCAACCTGCATTGCTAAACAGTATATTGGTGAATAAACTAGATCGAACTGCATTGGTGCATCCCTTCCACCAGCAGCATTTGATACAAAATATTCAAGAACAAGTGTTGGAAGGAGTGGCCTATCCTTTCAATGGATCGTTGATCCATCGTTCCATTGTAACGAAAGTTGGATTGCCCAATGGGTCTATGTTCATCAAAGGAGCCGAAACAGAATATTTATACCGCATCACCAAACAACATCAAATTCCTGCCAGAACGGTTGTTTCAAGTATACACTATGCTAGTCCTGCCAGTGATATTGGGATGGGGCAATGGAGTACAGATCATTATTGGAAGTTTTACTTTTTTATCAAAAACCGAAAAAGAATATTTGAATTACAATATGGACATGCCATTCTATCTGGATGTATGTTCTTGGGGTATGTTTTTAAAATGACGGCCCGGACATTTTTTTCCGCTCAACCTCAAAGACGAAAAAAAATCAATCTTATGTTGTCGGCGATGGTCGACGCATTTTATCCGTTTAGTACTCAGTCAACAGTGCCCATGAAACAAAGCTTGCATCCTCATCAAATGACACTGGTACCCAGAATGGTGTCGAATGCTTGCAAGAAAGCCTATTATAGCATTTTCTTCCCTGCAGCTTACCTGCAACAAGATTCAATGGCTGCTTAATACAACATACAAACCTGATCATGATGCTTGCCCGTAGTTGTACGGGCTTTTTTTATGTCCAATGCTCGTTTTCTTACAAAATAATCTTTCTGCATTCGGCAATATGGAGTTATTTTGCTGTGCTAAGAAACATTATTATGTGTGGTATTGCAGGAGCGGTCAATTTCAACCTAGACTATCAGCAAGTCAATGCATCCATGCTGCATCGGGGTCCTGATGCACAAAATGGTTGCAAGCTTGACAATGTCGATTTGTATCACCTGCGTCTTTCGATTCTAGACATCAGCGGGGGGCAACAACCCATGCATTTGCATAATCGATATACCATTGTTTTTAATGGAGAAATTTACAATCATCAATCGCTCTGCCATCAGTTTCAACTGCATCCCCGCACTCATTCTGATACAGAAATTCTTTTATTGTTATTTGAACAATTTGGTGCCGATTGTTTATCGTTGTTGGATGGTATGTTTGTCTTTGCTATTTATGACAATCAAACCAAACAATTATTCATAGCAAGAGATCGTGCAGGAAAAAAACCATTGTACATCTACCAGCACCAGGATGCCATCGTGTTTGCCAGTGAATTGAATTGTTTAAGACAGTTGCTTCCTCTCGAAATTGAAACGCATCACTTGTATGAGTATGTCCGGTTGGGCAGTTTTTTTCAGCAACACACCCCCTATAAAAACGTCACTACACTTGGCGCAGGCACCTATGCCACCATCGATTGCTCTTCTCTACAAATCGAGTATCAAAAATGGTGGGATATTCATTCGTTTTATAAACAGCGGAGTACAGATTCCTTTGAGGAGGCCATTGTAAAAACGGAACAGTTACTGACCACTGCTGTCAAAAGAAGATTGGAATCGAGCGATCTGGAGGTGGGCTGTTTTTTGAGTGGTGGCATTGACAGTGGATTGGTAACAGCGATTGCCAGCCAGCATACGTCAAAGTTGAAAACCTTGACCGTTGCTTTTGAGGGCACTTACAGTGAAGCACCACTGGCGAAAATGGTGTCCGATCGATACCACACCGATCACACCGAATTGAATATTTCGTTTGATCACCTTCAGCAGGACATTGAAAAAATACTTTGTCAATATGGACAACCTTTTTTTGACAGCTCAGCCATTCCATCTTATTATGTAAGTCAAGCAGCCAAAAAACAAGTCACCGTTGTTTTAAACGGAGATGGTGCCGACGAACTATTTGCCGGGTATCGCCGATATGTTCCTTTTGCCCGATACGATTTTTTTATGAGCCATGGTGTTCTTCGAAAAACGGCTGCGGCATTGCAATCGATCTTGCCCCATCCACACAATAAAAAGTCTTTGTACAATTATACGTACAGGTTATTGTCATTTGCGTCTCAATCTGATGAGAATCTATATTTATCAGCAGGAGTAGATATTATGGAAGGGCACCAACAGCAGGTCCTTACATCCGATGATTATATGAACCCCATCAGACAATCCATTGCTGCTGTCGGTCAAAGCGCTTTAACAGGTCTTCAAAAATTAATGCAGTTGGATTTTGACATCAATTTATTTGACGACTTATTGGTCAAAATGGATATTGCTACCATGGCGCATTCTCTGGAAGGCAGGAGTCCCTTTTTAGCAAAGGAAATGCTGGAATATGCACCAACCCTGCCCGATCAGTATAAAATTCATCATCAAACTACCAAATATCTTTTGCGTACCATCGCTAAAAAATATCTTCCAGAACCCTTAATTTTGCAACCGAAACGAGGATTTGAAGTGCCGCTGAAACAATGGGTTAATCAGGAGTTGAAAGACATTATTCAGGATTACCTATCTGCTTCCAATGCGTTTCATAAAAGCATTATAAATCCTATTTTTACCCAACAATTATTACGCAACGCAATCGACATACCTACCGAAAAACGAGCCAAGATTTTATGGATGCTTTTTTCAATGGAAGTATGGCACAAAAAAATATACCTGAGACAGTAGCTTGAGTTATGAGCCATACCATTGCCATCATAGAAAACAACATCATTTCTACCAATACTGTACGAAAAAAATTGACCCGTACCCTTATGGAAAATGGGTACAATGTGGTGGTATTGACTTCGGGTACAGAATACCAGATGAATCTTGCTCGGAAGAACGGGTTCAACGTCATTGATGTGGATACGTCCAATCAGCATCCGATAGATATTTTCAGATACATCAGAAATTTACACCGGGCTTTAAAGCAATCCCAAGCGGATGTTTGCCTTACATTTACCATGCGCCCTGCCATATGGGGCAATTGTGTAACTCGTAAACTCAGCATTCCTACTATTACCAACATAACGGGTATCGGCCCTTTGTTCAATAGCTACAATCCTACTTATCTCATAGCACAAATTCTGTACAAGATTTTTTTACGTAAAACAGCCAAAGTCTTTTTTCAAAATCAAGATGATTTACAATTGTTTGTTCGAAATAAATTAATTCAACCTGCTGTTGCCCAATTGGTGCCTGGTTCCGGGATTGACTATGAGTTTTTCAAGCCGATGGAGGCGCCTAAGAAAAACGAATCCTTTGTATTTCTCTACATTGGCCGTTTATTGAGAGACAAGGGAGTAGGAGAGTATGTAAAGGCAGCACGTTTGTTGAAACAACAGGGCTATCCGGTTGAATGCCGGATTGTTGGTCCGATGTGGAATCAAAATCTTAAAACCAATACCATCACCAAAAAAGAATTGGATACTTGGGTAAAAGATCGAATCATTGTGTACTATGGAGAAGTGATTGATGTGCGCTCTCATATTGCCGCTTGCGATTGCATTGTGTTGCCCTCTTATAGAGAAGGAGCCAGTAACGTGTTGTTGGAAGCTTCTAGCATGGAGCGTCCCAGCATTACTTGCGATACTACAGGTTGCAGAGAAATTGTTTCGGATGGCGAAACCGGACTACTCTGTAAAGTAGCAGACGCAGAAGACTTGGCCAATAAAATGAAACAGATGTTGCAGCTCTCTCCCGAACAAAGAAGACAAATGGGTGTTTTGGGCCGTCAAAAAGTTGTCAAAGAGTTCGATAAAAAATTCATTATAGATACGTATCAAGCAGCTATCCAACAGCTGGTTCAATAGACGATTGTTTATTGAACACACAATATTTTTGTTTTTTCTTAAACAATTTCACACTGCACTTGTTTACTTAGCATATACATTATTGTATGCATGCATTTACCATCAAGGATCTGGAGAATTTATCGGGCATCAAAGCCCATACCATTCGGGTGTGGGAGCAACGATATCATTTTTTAAAGCCCCAACGGACCTTTACCAATATCCGGTATTATTCCAATGAGGAATTGAAAACCTTACTCAACATCGCTTTGTTGAACAAGTATGGGTATAAGATTTCTCATATTGACAAGATGGATGCCACCGAAATCAACCATAAAATACTGCACCTGTCTCAACAGGAAGCCAAACAGGAGCGGGTGGTGAACGATTTGGTGAAGTATATGATTGATTTAGACACGATTGCATTCGAAGAGACCCTTTCGGCCTATATCGCCTCTAAAGGCATTGAAAAAACCGTTACCCAGCTTATTTTCAGCTACTTAGAAAAAATAGGGGTGCTGTGGCTTACCAATCACATTAACCCGGCCCAGGAACATTTGGTCACCAACATCATCCGACAAAAATTGATTGTGGGGATTGAAAGTATTCGTACACCCCTGGCCTCCAATACCACTATATTGTTGTTTTTGCCCGAAGCAGAATATCATGAATTAGGTTTATTATTTATGTATTACCTAATGAAAAACAGGGGAATAAATGTTATCTACCTGGGTTCAAATGTTCCTTTATCCGATGTGGCATTTGTAGTAAAGGTCAAAAAACCTGATTACCTGTACTGCCATCTCACCCGGCCTGGTTCCAATTTCAACTTTGAGCGTTTCATTCAACAATTTACCAAACAGATGCCCAACACGCCTACCATCCTTTCGGGCAGGCTGGCCCAGCAATATGAAAAGAAGGCCCAGCCACCATTTCTATTTATGAAGTCTTTTGCTGAAGTAAACGAGTTTATAGCTGGATTGTAGAAGTTTTTTTAAAAATAATTCAACAAAAAGCATTGTATCTGGTATTATTTTGTTTAACTTTATTTAATAAATATTTAAACAAAATATGTCTCAGTCTGATTTCAACCAATTGCTCATCGAACATGTTGATTTTTTAAAGCCATTTGCTTTCTCCCTGACCCGGGACAATGAATCAGCCAAAGACCTCACCCAGGAGACCCTCTATCGGGCGCTGGCTTATAAAGACAAATACCTCAGCGGAACGAATGTCAAAGCATGGATGTACACCATCATGCGCAATATCTTCATCAATAATTATCGCAGAAAATCGCGCCACAATGTGATTTTTGATCATACCCCCAACGATTACATTTTGGACAGCCAGCAAGCTACGGTTGCCAACCAAGCGGAGAAAAACATTCAATTGAAAGAAATTGAAGCAGCGATTCACCGATTGCCTGAAATATTCAAAAATCCTTTTGTGTTGTATTACGAAGGCTATAAATACAATGAAATTGCCGACTATTTACAAGAGCCGCTCGGTACTATTAAGAGTCGCATTCACTTTGCCCGCAAATTGTTGAAAGAAGAAATTTCTCGCTTTTAAGCCTAATTACCTCCTTACATTTTTTTATTCTTTATCTTACGACCTGTGAAAAAAGTTGTAGTAATAGGAAGTGGTTTTGCAGGAATGTCTGCAGCTACTTTTATGGCAAAGGCCGGCTGGAAAGTAACGGTATTGGAAAAACAATCGATGCCCGGTGGGAGAGGAAGAAAATTTTCAGCCGAAGGATTCACCTTCGACATGGGTCCGAGTTGGTATTGGATGCCAGATGTGTTCGAACGCTATTTCAATTGTTTCGGAAAAAAAGTTGCTGATTATTATGATTTGACTCGACTGGATCCTTCTTATCGGGTATACTATCCCGATGGTCCTGTTGATATTCCGGCCGATTATGAAGCCCTTAAAAATCTATTCGATCGTCTTGAACCAGGCAGTTCCACTCAGTTGGATGCATTTATCAAGGAGGCTGCATATAAATATGAAGTGGGTATTCACAAATTGGTTCACAAGCCAGGCAGAGGCCTTTCTGAATTGCTCGATCTTGATTTAGCCAAAGGCTTGCTGAAATTGGATGTATTTACTTCCATGAAAAAGCATGTTCGTAAATATTTTAAAAATCCCAAACTGATTCAATTAATAGAATTTCCCGTTTTGTTTTTGGGTGCATTACCGGCAGATATACCTGCTTTGTATAGCTTGATGAATTATGCCGATATCAAATTGGGTACCTGGTATCCAAACGGTGGAATGTTTCAGATTGCGCAGGCCATGCACGATTTGGCCAAGGAACAGGGGGTTGAGTTTGTGTTTAATGCCAATGTAGAAAAAATATCCATTGTCAACGGACAGGCTAAGCAGGTAATTGCCACCATCGATTCCAACCAATCTCCAGAAACATTGACAATGGATGCTGATGTGGTGATTGGGGCTGCAGATTATCATTTTATAGAAACCCAGCTCTTGCCTAAGACTTATCAAAGTTATTCAGCCGCTTATTGGGACAAGCGTGTGATGGCGCCTTCTTGTTTGCTCTATTATGTTGGACTGAATAAAAAGTTGAAGCATATTACCCACCACACCTTGTTTTTTGATGTAGACTTTGAAGTACATGGCGCACAAATTTACCAAGACCCACAATGGCCCACCGAGCCATTGTTTTATGTGAGTGCCACTTCTGTTTCGGATGATACGGTGGCGCCAGCAGGAAATGAAAACTTGTTTTTCCTGATTCCGTTGGCAGCTGGCTTAGAAGGAGATACCGAAGCCATGAGGGATCAATATTTCGATAAAATGTTGACACGCTTCGAACAAAAAACTGGCGAATCGATCAGAGAGGCCATCGTCTATAAAAAATCATATGCAGTATCTGATTTTAAAAACGATTACAATGCATTCAAGGGCAATGCCTATGGCTTGGCCAATACTTTATGGCAAACGGCGCATCTCAAGCCTTCCTTAAAAAGTAAAAAAGTAGCTAATTTGTATTATGTTGGTCAGCTGACAGTGCCTGGGCCCGGTGTACCGCCTTCGTTGATCAGCGGTGAAGTGGTTTCCAAAGAAATTATAAAAGCATATCGATAAATGATGGATGTATTTGATAAGGTCAGCAGTGAATGCAGTCAGCTCACCACTAAAAGATATAGTACTTCTTTTAGCAGTGCCATTGGCTTGTTGCACAAAGACTTGCAAACACCCATTTATCACATTTATGGTTTTGTGCGCTTTGCAGATGAAATCGTGGATACGTTTCATTCACACAACAAAGCCGAGTTGTTGGCCGAATTTAAAAAAGAAACCTATCAGGCTTTTGAAAGAAAAATTAGCCTCAATCCAATCTTACATAGTTTTCAGATGGTGGTCAATGAGTACCAAATTGACCATGCATTGGTGGATGCTTTTTTCAAGAGCATGGAATTTGATTTGACCAAGCAGTCTTATGATGCCGAAGGATACAAGGAATATATTTATGGAAGTGCAGAAGTGGTAGGATTGATGTGTTTGTATGTTTTTTGCAAGGGTGATAAACATACATATCAACAGTTGAAACCGGCTGCTCAATCATTGGGTTCCGCTTTTCAAAAAATTAATTTTCTTCGGGACATCAAAGCTGATTCACAGCAATTGGAAAGGGTTTATTTTCCTGGTGTAGATTTCAATGCTTTTACGGAGACAGACAAAACCAATATTGAAAAAGACATCTACAAAGATTTTTTGGATGGATATCATGGTATTCTTCAGCTACCCGATTCGGCTGCGTTTGGCGTCTATGTAGCCTATCAATACTATTGGCGATTGTTCGTTAAAATCAAACAAACGCCCGCTAAAGTGTTGGTCGATAAAAGAATTCGTGTGTCAGATGTTGCTAAAACGGGCATCATTTTGATTTCCTGGATTCGTCATCGGTTGCGCCTGAGATAATTTATCATAAGTCCTTTGTTTACTTATCAATTTTCTTCATCCATGCAAGCCCCTAAAGCAATCATTATAGGAAGTGGAATCGCAGGCATGTCAACCGCGATTCGATTGGCAGTGCAAGGGTTTGAGGTGTCTGTATTTGAAGCCAATGCTTATCCGGGTGGCAAACTGAGTGTATTCGAAAAAGATGGTTTTCGCTTTGATGCAGGACCTTCTTTGTTTACCCAACCCCAAAATATTGAAGAATTATTTGCATTGGCGCAAGAGCCGATTGAAGAATATTTTCAATATGAATCGGTAGAAGTGGCTTGCAGGTATTTTTTTGAAAATGGGAAATCGGTGACGGCGTACACGGATATTCAAAAGTATGCAACTGAGCTTCAAACACAACTCAATGAAAAACCGGAATCGCTTCAGCGTTACCTAACAGCTGCTGCCAATTTATACCAGCGCATTGGAATTATTTTTTTGGATTTTTCCCTGCATAAGTTTGGGACTTGGTTCCACCAAAGAATTTTTAGGGCATTGGGCACGGTTCGGTTCTCTTATCTCTTTCAGTCGATGAATGCGCATAACCGCAAGCAATTCAAAAGTGCAGAGGCGGTTCAGATCTTCAATCGATATGCTACCTACAATGGAAGCAATCCTTATAAAGCGCCCGGAATGCTCAGTGTGATTCCTCATCTGGAACAAAACCAAGGGACGTTCTATCCAACAGGCGGCATGATCAGCATCACCAACGCTTTGTATCAATTGGCTCTAAAAAAAGGGGTTCAATTTATTTTCAATACCAAAGTAACGAGCATTCAAGAAAAGAACGGTCGCATGGAAGGGGTAATGGCCCAAGACCAGTTTTATCCCGCACCGATTGTGGTGAGCAATGCGGATGTCTATTTCACTTACCAACATTTGCTGAACAATGCCTCCAAAGCCAAACAATTATTAAAACTAGAAAGAAGCAGCAGTGCCTTGATTTTTTACTGGGGCATCCGCCATACTTTTCAGCAATTAGGTTTGCACAATATTTTATTTGGTCGTCAGTACGAAGCTGAATTCAAACACTTGTTCGAAACCCACACTTTGATAGACGATCCAACGGTGTATATAAACATCACCAGCAAGCTGGAAGCTGCTCATGCACCCGATGGACATGAAAACTGGTTTGTGATGATCAATGCGCCGGCTAACAAAGGACAAGACTGGCAAGGCCTTAGGACTGCTGCCAGAAAATCGATTATCGAAAAAATCAACCGAATGCTGGGTGTAGACCTCGAGTCTATGATTGTTTCTGAATCTATAATGGATCCGGTGATGATTGAACAACAAACTGGCAGTTTCATGGGCTCGTTGTATGGAACAAGTTCCAACAATGTATTTGCCGCTTTTTTAAGGCCTGCCAATTTTACTTCTCAGATCAAAGGTTTGTATTTTTGTGGCGGCACGGTTCATCCGGGGGGTGGTATCCCACTTTGCATGAAGAGTGCAGCCATTACTGCTCAATTGATTCAATCAGACAATATACATTTATTCAAATAGCAATTTTTTGTTAGCAAATAGATACGCCCTTGTTTAAAAATAAAATAAGAATGAATCGGGTTACTGTAGCTACGGCTATTGCCATTTTGTTTCACCTCATTGGACTGGTGGGTATCTTGTGCTACGATGCTTCTCTTTTTGCACGAATGACACCCTGGAACATCTGCCTGATGTTTGTATTGATGTTGTATACACATCAATCCTTCAATCGTTCTTTTTGGTTTTTTTTAGTCATTGGCTGTATGGCAGGGATCATCATTGAAATCATTGGCACCCAAACGGGCTTGCTTTTTGGTGCTTATCAGTATGGATCAATCTTGGGGCCTGCCTTAGTAAAAGTGCCTCTGATCATTGGTATCAATTGGGTAATTGTGGTGTATTGTTGCGGAAGCACCATCCAATGGCTGTTGCACAAGTCTTTTTCGGCGTCCGAAACCGCTCAACCCAAATCCATTTTGCAAACCCTATCCATCATTGTGGATGGCGCCTTGTTGGCGGTATTGTTCGATTGGATCATTGAGCCAGTGGCCATTCGGCTCGGATTTTGGAGTTGGGCGGGAGATGGTTCCGTTCCTCTCTACAATTATGTCTGCTGGTGGGTGGTGAGCATGTGTTTTTTATATTTTTTTAATCGGTACAACATGGGCAATCGCAACAAATTCGCAGTACATTTGTGGGGTATTCAAGCAATGTTTTTCTTGCTGCTAAGAACTTTTTTATGACCTGGTATTATTTTTTATTGATCGTGTTGGCGGTTTTTTTTATCATGGAAGGCATCACTTGGCTTACCCATCGGTATGTGATGCATGGATTTTTATGGTACCTACACGAAGACCATCATCAACCCAAGCCAGGTATTTTTGAAAAAAACGATGCATTCTTTTTAATATTTGCTATTCCGAGCTGGCTGTGTATCATGCTAGGTTTACAACAACAGGTATATGTGGCGGCTGCCATCGGATTTGGCATTGCATTGTATGGATTTGCCTATTTTATCGTACATGAAGTGATCATTCATCAAAGACTCAAATGGTTCACCAGAAGCAACAACACCTATATCAGAACCATTCGTTGGGCACACAAAATGCATCACAAACACATGGGCAAAGAAGAAGGAGAGAGCTTTGGTATGTTGTTCGTTGCTGCTAAATATTGGAAAAAAGTTCGGGAAGATAAAAAGCGAATGGCAGCCTAATCTCTTAATGTTTCTCATTTGAATCCTCACTACACATATTTACTCATTCTTGGTTTGTCTGTGCTGGGTCCTTTGACATTGAGCTTTGACAAGAAAGTAGCTTTTTATACCAAATGGCGCCCATTGCTGGGTGCAGTATCGCTGCCGGCACTATTCTATATTCTATGGGACACCTGGTTTACACACATAGGAATATGGTCTTTCAATCAGCAATACATAATACATGAGACGGTTTTGTTCAACTTGCCACTTGAAGAGGTGCTGTTTTTTTTCGTGGTTCCTTTTTGTTGTGTGTTTATTTATGAATGCATCCGCTGTTATTTTCCGCGTATTGTGAACACCCTTTGGGCAGAATGTTTTTTACAAGGAATAGGTATATTGCTTTTGACGCTAGCCTTATTATACCACGATCGCTATTATACATTTTTCACCTTTCTTTTGAATGCTGTTGCCATTCTGCTAATTTTCCTGTTTCGATCTTATTGTAAGACTTTTAATGTCACGGCTTTTTTATTGTCGTACATCATTATTTTGATTCCCTTTTTAATCGTCAATGGATTCTTAACCGCTTTGCCTGTTGTAATTTATAACGATCGCCACAATTTACAGATTCGACTCTACACCATTCCACTGGAAGATGTGTTTTACGGAATGTTACTCATCATGCTGACCATCATTGGTTATGAGCGTCGAAAAGGAAAGATTCGCTAACACACGTTTATCTTTTTGCCCTTCACATCTATCAATTCAATGCTTTGCTATTGGATGGCATATAGTAACTTGGTAATCTGTTGATGTAAACAAAGTCATTTGCTTTGATTATTCAATAGCATTAATCCGTTAACCACTATGCTTACAAGCCTACATGCTCCTGCCCGGTCGGGTAGTAAGCAAGCTGCCGCTTTTACCCAAAAAAGCCAGTTGCTCAATACTTTGACGGCTTCTGATGGCGAAATTGTATTTATGATGCACGCCCATCATCCTTCACAAAATTTTGTGAGTTCAAATTGGTTTGACATTTTCGGCTTTGATGCCACCCTTAGCACCGACTTGCTTGCTGATCAAATGGCTTGTATGGCCAAAAAGACAGCCACAACATTCGCTAAAACCATATTGCATTTGCCTGTTGGACAAGAAGCGCAGTTGCGTTACGACATTACCAACCAACTGACCCGACAGTCTTTTACATTATTACAGCAGGTTACCAAGGAAAGCGATGCGGCTACAGGCGAAACAATTCTGTATGGAAAAATCGCAGTCATCTCAAAAAGCAATGAAAATAAACCCGCACCTACTATGAATAAAACATTGTCCGCACCCTCGGCATTGCCCAAAGAGTTGCTATGCAGGGCCTACTTTGAAGAACTTGGTTTAGCAGTGATGAAGGTGGACAGAAAAGAAAATATTTTATGGGTCAATAATACGTTTGCCCAATTAACTGGCTATACGACCGAAGAATTGATTGGTCAAAATGCCATTCAACTTTTTTTGAACTCTACTGTTGAAACCAAAAAAATGCTTACCCTTGACAAAGACAGAGACAATCAAAAGCATTCGGTTTATGAGGTGA
>CANGBQ010000044.1 GCA_947451985.1 Chitinophagaceae bacterium
AAGTTGAGTGAATTGTAATCGAACAGGTATTATAAACGAATCAGCGAGCTCAATGGATAACGTAGGTTTTTGTAGCCCATCATGTCTACCTTGATGCTGCCCACAGCAATGGAACTCTCCACCCTGAGCAATAAGTGATTGGGATCGTCGCTGAGCCAGGCAGTCATATTCTCGCCGCCTTCAAAAATGGTTCCCTTGATCAAAAGAGGCTTAAACTTAATGGCCCTAAACTTGCCATAACGGGTTTTAACCTTCTCTTTGCCCATGTAACGGATGTACAAGTGATAGACTTCATCATCCAAAAACATATCAAAAGGAATTTTGTCGCCGGGTTTGTATTTATCGAAATTGATGTTGCGTGTGTAGTATACGGCACTGACCACATCTTGCATACAATCGGTAATTTTAAAAACACCGTTGGTACTCACCGCCGTATTGTTCGATTGATTAAAGGTGATATTGTTGTAAATTTTATACCCACCCTCATCCACATTGCGAACAAATTTATAGGGCAATAGGGAAGCTGTGTCAATGTAACTCTCATAACGGTCCCTTACCTTAAAGAAATTATCAAAAAAGGAATATGTTTTTCCCACGCCTACCGAATGGTACGCAGGCTTGCCATTGAATCTTTCGAGCGTAGTGGTAAAGGTAGCATCGCCTGCTCCAATGTAAACGCCCAGTGTGCTATAATACACTGTCATATTCACCACCTCTCCCGACTGAAAGGCCGTATTGGTGATGCCACAAAAATCTCCCCCTCCACCCTTGAAATGCAAGGGCAGACAGATAATGGTGGCAACAAATATTCCTTTCAACAAATGCGTCATTCTTTGATTATTTTAATTGCAATAATACAAAAACTACCTATGATGGCTGGCAATACCAGATTGATGATCCATATAGAAAATGTGGCCGCCTGAATACCCAACTGATTATTGCTATAGGCTCCCAACAAAATAGAAACCGCTGTAGCCCTGACAGGCAATTCGGTGAATCCGACTGTTGGAAGGATGGCCATGATTGCATAAAAAACAGTTAAAAGCCAAAAACAAAGAGCCAGTGATATCTCGACCTCCATTACACGCAACAGTACAATATACTGCAAGATAAAAATCATGTATCGCAAGAAGGATAAAAATAAGATTCTTAACAATTGTTTACGAGAAAGCAATTCACTCGACTGGAACCGACTGACATGCTGTTGAATCCATTTGAAACTGAACAACCCGCTCAACAAATGAGTAGCGTTAAAATAAATAATCAACAAACCGATGGCCACGACCATCGTAATCAACAATGCAGGAGTAGAAATCACCCAAGTCAATGACCCGTAGGTAGCCATGCCATTGGACTTGGTTATTAGGTAGTATAGCCCCGCCGCCCCCATGACAACTGTGACAATCAGCTGTGCAATGCTTCCTACAATCGTCAAAGAAATGGCTTTGATTTTATTGTCATTGGCGAGATACATGACCCGGCCACCGTATTCTCCTATACGGTTGGGCAGCAGCATGCTAATGCTACATCCTGCTAGAACTGCCTTAAATGCTTTTAAAAATGAGATTTCTTCAAGAGACCCAATCAACAATTTCCATTTGAAAGATTCCATTCCCCAGTTGCAGAACATCAATACAAACACCCACCAAAACCAATGATTTGTCCAACTGGTTTGGATATGAGCCCATCGGAGCGGAAGATCCGGTTGTTGAATGATTTGCTGGTATAGTGTATACAACAAGACAACAAAGACCAAGGGGCCCAGGAAATAGTTGACTATTAATTTGATACTTTTGTTCAAGAAAGAATTTGTCAGTAAAATTAAGTGTCACGTTGCAAAAAGCATCAAAAATCATTCTAGGCATCGACCCCGGCACCCTGGTAATGGGTTTTGGACTCATTGAAATAACCGGATCAGCTCTTCGTTTGCTTGAAATGGGCGTACTGAGATTGCCTGCCAAAGATGATGCCTACCAACGTTTGGAGAAAATCCATCAGAAAGTAGCTGATTTGATCAGCAAGCACCAGCCGAATAGCTTTGCGATTGAAGCGCCTTTTTTCGGAAAGAACGTTCAAAGCATGCTGAAACTGGGTAGGGCCCAGGGGGTCGCCATCGCAGCGGCTATGCAGGCAGGCTTGGATATACACGAATATGCTCCCAAAAAAATAAAACAATCGATCACTGGCAATGGAAATGCCGACAAAGGACAAGTGATGAAAATGCTGCAGCAAATCCTGTCTTTCAAAGAAGCCCCTAAATACCTGGATGCTTCGGATGCCTTGGCAGTGGCGGTCTGTCATCATTTTCAAGATAGAAATATTGTCACTTCCGTTGGAAAAAAAGCAAACGGGTGGAAGGATTTTCTTACCAACAACCCTCAACGGATAAAAAAGAAGTAAGTCAATCTTTACGGCAGCTGTGCAAGAATGGCTTCTTGGATAGCCTTCAACTCTTCTGATGAGAGCGTTAACTTGGGTCGGGTGAAATTCAAATCATCTGCCTGATTGATGGGTAAGAGATGAAGATGGGCGTGAGGCACTTCCAATCCAATCACACTGATACCACATCGCTTGCAATCAAATGCTTTCTCAATGGCTTTGGCAATGGGCTGGGCAAACAAAAGCATTTCAGCAAGGTAGTTTTCTGGCAAATCAAATATTTTATCAACTTCTATTTTGGGCACCACCAATACATGTCCTTTTATCAATGGAAAGATATCCAGGAACGCAAAAAAAAGGTCGTTCTCTTTGATTCGATAAGATGCAATTTCTCCATTGATAATTTTGGTAAATACTGACATGACTTAAACAGAAATTTTTTCGATTTTAAATTTCAATATGCCTGCAGGTACGGATACTTCTGCTGTTTCCCCTACTACTTTTCCCAGGAGGCCTTTGCCAATCGGAGAGGTGACAGAAATTTTACCCTCTTTTAAATTGGCCTCTTTTTCAGATACAATCTGATAAGTCACTTCCTTTTTGGTGGCCAGATTAGTAACCGTCACTTTCGTTAAAATACTGACGCGACTCGAATCAATGCTGCTCTCATCTAAAATTCTTGCGGTGGCAATTACCCCTTCGAGGTATTTTATTTTTGCTTCCAGTAATCCCTGCGCTTCTTTGGCGGCATCATATTCAGCATTTTCTTTCAAATCCCCCTTTTCCCTTGCTTCTGCAATGGCTTTGCTGGCAGCAGGCCGATCGATGCTTTTTAATAGGTGCAGCTCTTCCTGCATTTTTTCAAATGTATCCTGCGTTACATAATTGGTACCTGACATATGATTTGATTTACCTAATTAGACAAAAAAATACAACGCCTTAATTCAATTAAAGCGTTGCAAGTGTACAAATATACTAAAAACTGATAATGATAATCCTGTGTTAGATGCCTAGTTTTTCCAATAATATTTTACCCATCAGTAAAAACGATTCATGAGAATAGCCTGCAATATGAGGAGTCATCAATACATTGGGCTGCTGGGTTAAAAAATCAAACGCTTCGCGCTGTGAAGCCGTGAGAGAATCGATGGATTCATTTTCAAGCACATCCAATGCAGCTCCCCGAATGCGTTGCGTTTTCAAAGCTTCTACCAATGAAGGCGTGTGGACCACTTTTCCCCTGGCAGCATTGATTAAAAAAGGCTGCTGCTTCAGTTGATTGAAAAAAGTTGCATCCGCTATATTGGTTGTTTCAGCTGTTAATGGAACATGAAAACTGATGACGTCCGCTTGTTCAAGGACAGCCTCCCAGGTGGATTCCTGAACATATTCTTTTCCAAAACCCGTTTTATATTTATCATAGGCCAACACCTGCACATCAAAACCGGCTAACAATTTAGCCACTGCACTGCCTGTGTTTCCAAAACCAACAATGCCCACTGTTTTACCACGCAATTCCGTCCCGCGGTTGGAAGACCTATGCCATTGTCCATTTTCTACTTGATTGGCACTGGTGTGAATATGATTCATCAAGCTCAGCAACATTCCCAGCACATGCTCCGCTACTGCATTGCGGTTGCCTTCAGGACTGCTAACACAAATAATATTTTTAGAAGCTGCATAAGCTGTATCAATCAACTCCATGCCACTGCCCAGTCTTCCAATCCATTTCAATGACTTTGCTTGTTGCAACAATGGCTGATTGATTTCAATTCGGGTGGATACTATAAGACCCTCTGCCTGTTCAACGACTTTCATCAATCCATCGTAATCGATAGCAGGCGCATATATTACCTCATACCCTTTTTCATGAAGGGTATCTAATAAAGATGGGTGAACAGGAGCGGTAATGATGATCATATTAACCAACAGCAATCATGCTGATTTCTACATTGACATTTTTGGGAAGTCCTTTCACTGCAACCGTTTCCCTGGCAGGATGATCGGCAGTGAAATAGGACGCATAAATTTCATTCACCTCGGCAAACAGTGCCATATCCGTTAGAAAAATAGTCGTTTTGACTACTTGATCAAAGCCCAGACCCTCCAATTGAAGGATGGCCTGCAAATTTTTCATCACTTGATGCGTTTCTTCGGCAATGCTACCCTGTATCAACAGGTTGCTTTGTGGATCCAAAGCAATTTGACCCGAAATAAACAAAAAGCCACCGGCTTTTACTGCTTGATTATAAGGACCAATCGGAGCAGGTGCTTGCGGGGTATTGACTATTTTTTTGGACATACCTGATATTTTTTAATAAATGCAAAGATATCTTTTCTTAAGAACCTATTTTTGCTAAACTTACAGACAAAAAATCTCTCATGGTTATTGGTGTACTTGCAACAGAGGTCTCTTATGCTGAACTGACACAGTTGAATCCAGCAATGCATTGGAAGCGAATCGGCCATCCTAAAGAATTAACCAAGGAATTGGCTATAGACGCTTTTTTTGATTTGTCGGAAAATGCAGGAGAAAATATATCTGATGTACCCACCGGGATACCTGTTTTTATCAATAGCGTCTGTCATACCTTGCATGAAAAAAAACTGCCCAATGACATGGTACGAATCAATGGCTGGTGCGGATTCATCAATAGGCCTGTTTGGGAAGTAGCCGGCACACTCACTGAAGCGCACTTGAACGTGTTGAGTACTATTGGAATCAAAGCCACGCCTACTCCAGATGAACCTGGATTGATTGCTGCCCGAATTCTATCCATGATTATCAACGAAGCTTATTTTGCAAAAGAGGAACAAGTTAGCACAGAAGCAGAAATAGACATTGCCATGAAACTAGGCACCAATTATCCAAAAGGCCCGTTTGAATGGGCTAAGGCGATTGGATTACCACATATTGTGTCTTTACTAGACAAACTTTCCGAAACAGATCCTCGGTATACCCCTGCATCACTCCTCAGAAAAGAAGCCAACGAAGCATGAGCCTGATTGTACATATCGATACTTCTTTGGAAAACGCATTTGTGTGTTTAGCAAACAACGGAGCCATTGTTCAAACCGTTACCAACGCCGTTCAAAAAGAACATGCCAGCTTTGTTCATGAGGCCGTTCAACAGATGGTTCAATCTCAACTCTTGAAATGGTCGGATGTATCTGCGATTGCGGTAACAGAAGGACCAGGCTCTTATACTGGTTTGCGAGTAGGAATGTCCAGCGCTAAGGGATTGTGCTATGCACTCAATCTGCCGCTGATTGTCATCAGTACATTGGATATGATCGCTGCAGGCTTGATTGATGCACAAAACAAAGATGAAACGGCCAAACGATTGTATTGTCCATTGATTGACGCCCGTCGCATGGAAGTGTTTACAGCAGTTTATGATGATCAGCTCGATATCATTGAGCAGCCCCAGGCGAAAATACTTGACGCACATTCGTATGAAACACTACTGCAAGAACAAAACATGGTGTTTGGCGGAAGTGGCGCATCCAAATTTGAAAAAATCTGTTTACATCCGAAAGCAACATTTGCAAAAACGATAAATTTACCCGCCGCCATGTGTAGGTTGGCTATTGAGAAATGGGTAAAAAAAGATTTTGCTGATCTTGCTATCAGTCAGCCTTTTTATTTGAAAGAGCACCAAACCATTCCCTCCCCATCGGTCGGAAGCTGATATTAACATTTTTTTTAACAATACATAATTCGTTAGTTATCAAGATAATTTTATATTTGTTGTGGAGGCAGTAATGTTTCATTTTATAAATTCATTGTCATGACAAGCGCTACAAATACCGAGGGAACTGAAGCCGTATCAGTGGAACAGTCTACAAGTGCCATTCAAATCAATTACTACAACGTTAAGAAGGCGGCCTTGGTGCTCCGTTCTTTAAATCATAAACTTCGTCAACAGATTCTTGCACTCATTGAAACCGAAAAGAAGATTACTGTAACAGAAATATATGTTCGGATGCGCCTGGAACAATCTGTGGCCTCTCAACATTTAGCCATTCTTAGAAAAGCTGGCATCGTGACCACACAAAGAGATGGCAAATTCATTTACTATACCCTGAATCAAAAAAGAATTGAAGAAATCAATCAATTTGTAAAAGAACTGATTGGGTAAACAATATTCTAATTTTTTAGACGGCTAAAAGCGGTTGTATGTATACAACCGCTTTTATTTTTACCTTTGTGCTCCATTCAACAATACGATTCGTATGTATATCAAACAATTTTATACCAATTGCCTCAGCGAAGCTGCTTACTATATCGAAAGTGAAGGAGAAGTAGCTATTATAGATCCTTTGAGAGATATTGATACCTATATTCAGTTTGCAAAAGAGCGAAACGCACAGGTTAAATATATTTTTGAAACACATTTTCATGCCGATTTTGTAAGTGGACACATTGACCTTAGTAAAAAAACTGGCGCCCCCATCATTTATGGTCCGGGAGCCATTACAAATTATGAAGTGCACAATGCAAAGGATGGTGATGTTTTCAAATTGGGCATGATCAGCCTCGAAGTATTACATACGCCCGGACATACTTTAGAGAGTAGCTGCTATTTGCTGAAAGACGCCAACAATAAACCCCATGCGCTGTTTACTGGAGACACCTTGTTCGTCGGTGATGTGGGCAGACCCGATCTGAGCAGTGGAAACATGAGCAGTGAAGAATTGGCGGGCATTTTATACGATACCATTCAAAATAAAATTTTGCCCCTTGCAGACGATGTATTGGTATATCCTGCACACGGGCCGGGAAGCAGCTGTGGAAAAAATTTAGGTCCCAATACCCACAGCAGCATTGGTGACGAGAAAAAATCAAATTACGCATTGCAACCACAATCAAAAGAAGAGTTTGTGGCCACGGTTACCAATGGACTGCAAAAAGCCCCTGTGTATTTTGCCATCAATGCAAAAATCAATCAGACAGGATACGATCCATTGGACGCAGTCATTGCAAAAGGCACCACCCCCCTTTCAATAGAAGCCTTTAAGAAAGCCACTCATAAAGATGTTATTATCCTTGATACCAGAAAAGCGACTGTTTTCACACAAGGCTTTATCCCGGGATCCATCTCCATTGGGTTAGAAGGAAGGTTTGCAGAATTTGCCGGCAGCATGCTGCCTTTTGATCAATCAATTGTATTGGTAACAGAAGCAGGAAAAGAAGAAGAAACGGTTGTACGTTTGGCAAGGGTTGGATTTGATAAAATGGAAGGCTATTTGCAGGGCGGATTTGAAGCCTGGACAAACGCAGGTGAAAAAATAGACATGATCATCGATATTGAAGCGGATGAGTTGATGATGGACCTGCCACACGATCCTAATGTATTGGTGGTAGATGTCAGAAGAGAAACAGAATTTGCAGAAGGCCATTTGGAAAATGCCATGAATCTTCCTTTACATGAAATGACAGACGTTGCCCAATTGGCTCAATTTGAAGAAAACCAAAATCTATATGTCCATTGTGCCGGGGGTTACAGAAGCGTTATTGCTGCTTCTTTACTGAAAAAACAAGGCATCAACAACCTGCGGAATATTTTGGGTGGATGGGGCAAAATAAAGGAACAGGAAAAGGCAGTGATTGTTAAAGAAGCCAATGTATTGAATTAAGCTTCTTTCATCCTTAGGCTGTTGGTGGGGGACTCTTGTCTATCCATTTGCCCGCATATTCTTTTTGATACGGCCATTTCCAACGGCGATGGCTCCACAAATAATTATCGGGTTGCTCTCGAATGCTGGCCTCTAAAAAATCTCTGTAAATAAGGGTAATCTCTCCGGGTGAGCACTGAGCCGCATCAGATTTAATCACTTTCGCTTCAAAATGGTAGTACCCTCTTTTGACTTTGATGAATTTCACAAATACTACAGCCGTCTTGTTGGAGATGGCACCTTTGTCCGGGCCAGTCACAAAGGGCGCTGGTCGACTGAAAAAATTCAACCAATAAGCCTGGTGGGGCTTTCCGGGATTTTGATCTGCTGCCAAACCAATGGCATATTGTTTGTCCAACAACTGGTGCATCCTGCTTCTGAACTCATGCACCGCTACCATGATGGATCCTGCTTTTGACCGTAGGTCAAAGAAGATTCGGTTGATGGCAGGATTGTTGATTTTCATGTAGACCCCAATCCAAGGAATCCGAATGTTTTTGGCAACGATCCAATTGGCATATTCCCAGCCAAATTGGTGTCCACTATGAAACTGAATATTTTTTCCTGTTGCCGCAAGCGCATTGACCTCGTCCATATCAATGGTCACTCGTTGTAAAAAGGAACGCTCCGACAGGCTGATCATTTTAATAGACTCCACAAATGTATCTGTCAAGTTCTTGTAGAATTTTTTGGCAATGGCTTTTTTTTCGCCAGGCGATTTTTCCGGAAAGGCTATTGAAAGGTTTTGCATCACAACCTTTTTTCTATACCCTGCCACATGGTACAATATCAGGTACACGAAATCGCTGATTCTATACAATAGAAAAAAAGGCAGCAGCGAAAGCAGGTACAATAAACCGAATACGAGGTAATACATTGTCGAAGGTACTAAGTTAGGCTACAAGCTTTAAAAGGATTTATAAAATAGTATTTTGAAGCAATTCAGATCGATTGGGAAAATCGGTATTGAAATGGAGTCCCCTGCTCTCTTTGCGCAGCTCGGCACTTTTAACAATGAGAAAAGCAGTAGTAATCATATTTCTCAATTCACACAATTGAGGAGATACTTCTGTTTTCTGATAGAGTGCTTCTGTTTCTGCATGCAACAAATCGAGTCGTCGATTGGCTCTTTGTAAACGTTCATTGTTACGAACAATACCTACATAATCACTCATGAGCAACTTTAACTCTTTTACACTTTGCGTAATCAAAATCATTTCTTTGGGAGCCGTGGTGCCGGCCGCATTCCAATCTGGAATCTGTTCATTCCATGAAATGGTATTGATGACTTTCATAGAAGCCAAATAACTTCTGTGCGAAAAAACCATTGCTTCGAGCAATGAATTACTAGCAAGCCGATTGGCCCCGTGCAAAGTGGTACTGGCACATTCGCCCGAAGCAAAAAGATTTTTGATAGACGTGCGTCCCCATTCGTCTGTTTTCACCCCTCCACAACTATAATGAGCGGCAGGCGCAATGGGAATCATATCCTTGGCCACCTCAATACCAATGCTCAAACATTTTGCATAAATATTAGGAAAATGATCTTTGAATCTTGATGGATCCATTTGGGTGCAGTCTAGATACACATACTCTGTTCCATTTATTTTCATTTCGTTGTCAATGGCCCTTGCGACGATGTCTCTGGGTGCAAGATCTTTCCTCGAATCATACCGCTCCATAAAAGCTTCTCCTTGCTGGTTCCGAAGAATTCCTCCGTCTCCCCTAACCGCTTCTGTAATTAAAAAAGATTGTCCGCGTACACCCGGCTCGTACAAGGCAGTAGGATGAAACTGAATAAATTCCATGTTTTCAATTCTTCCCTTTGCCCGATATGCCATCGCTACTCCATCGCCCGTGGCTATGGAGGGATTGGTAGTGGTTCGGTATACTTGTCCATTCCCACCTGTTGCCAACATCGTAATTTTGGCAACGATTTTTTCTATTTTCTTGCTTTCAAGATTCAACACATACACACCATAACATTCAATATCCGGCGTGGATTTGGTCACCAGGTAACCCAAGTGGTGTTGGGTAATCAGATCCAATACAAAACAATGATTGATGAGTTGAATATTAGAATATTGCTGAATCGCTTCCAATAAAGCCCTTTCCATCTCGCTGCCTGTCACATCTTTGTGGTGCAATATTCTGCTTTCGCTGTGACCACCTTCTTTTCCCAATTTGAAATCGCCATCCGGCAAACGGTCGAACTGCGCACCCCAATCAATCATTTCTTGGATGCGATCAACGCCTTCCTTAACCACCATTTCAACAATGTGCGGGTTACACAAGCCATCGCCGGCTATTAAAGTATCTTCTATGTGTTTGGAAAAACTATCTTGATTGACATCCATCACACCCGCAATGCCACCCTGGGCATATTTGGTATTTGTTTCGTCACTTTGTGATTTGGTAATAACCGTCACCGTTTTATCCGGACAATCGGCTGCCACTTTGAGTGCATACGTTAGCCCGGCAATGCCAGATCCAATGATTAAAAAATCTGTCTTCATACACTTGTTCTAATGATGGGGTGTTATGGATTACACCAAAGGCGGCTCCACCCATGCTCCATTCTCTTTGAGCAGTTGAATGAGTTCGTCCACCGCTACTTCACTGTTGATGTTTCGCTTTACCACCTCTTTGCTTTTGTATAAGGTTATCTTTCCCACACCACTTCCTACATAACCAAAATCTGCGTCGGCCATTTCACCCGGTCCATTCACAATGCAACCCATAATGGCAATCTTAACTCCTTTGAGGTGATGGGTGACTGCTCGAATGCGCGCAGTCGTTTCCTGTAAATCAAATAGGGTGCGTCCGCAGCTTGGACAACTGATATATTCCGTTTTTGAAATGCGGGTGCGAGTAGCTTGTAAGATTCCAAAGGAAATGGAATGAATGGTTTGGATGGGCGATGCAATGGATGAATTGTCGGCATGAAAAGAAAAACAGATTCCATCTCCCATGCCATCAATCAACAAAGAGCCGGCTTCCACAGCATAATGAATTAAACTTTCCTCTACAAATTCGTAGGTGCTGTTGCACATGATGACCACCGGATTCTTTAGATCCCGATGGATCAACTCCATGCACATTCTTCTTACAGACTGCAACGCATTGGTGTGATGTGTTTCTAGGCAAATCACAGCAGCTGGATCTTTCAAAATGGTCTTGCAGCATTCATCAAATGCAGCTGGTTCAAATTGATTGGAATAACAATCAAGCTTAACAAAATGCATTCTTCGAGCATCCGGCAAAGGATGGCTGATGTACTCGTCTGAGTTGAGAAGGGAAAGAGCAGAATCCTGATGTGATCCTGCGATCCAATTTGCATAAGGCAAGATGACTTGCAAGGTTCCTGGCAAAGAGAAAGAGGGCACTTTGTTGCACAACATATAATCGGCTGCTGCATCGGCTATGTTCCACTTGTCAGTGGCCGCATCATAATGATACCCGATGGCTTGTAAATCTGTTGGAGTGATTGACTCAAATTTTCGCAAATCGGCTATCACTACCGGCACTTGCTTTCCCCCTATATTATTAACCTCAATGCTTTTTCTTCTTTGATACGAAAACGGATTGTAAGGAATGTTTGTTATTGATGGAATCTCCCTGGATGAATTGTGTTGCTGCGCACCCTGGTACCTGTTGACCAAATGACGACAAACGGGTATTTCAAATTCGGGATCTTCGGTTAAAGAAACACGAATCGTGTCACCAATTCCATCTTCCAGCAAAGTTCCAATGCCGATGGCAGATTTGATGCGACCATCCTCTCCATCACCGGCTTCGGTTACACCCAAATGCAAAGGGTAGCAAACCCCAAATTCATTCATCATTTCGCTGATCAGCAAACGATAGGCGTGTACCATAACCTGCGGATTGCTGCTCTTCATGCTCAACACAATGTTGTGATAGTCTTCGCTGCGGGCAATTCTTAAAAATTCCATCGCACTTTCTACCATTCCGTTGGCGGTATCGCCATAACGACTCATGATGCGATCACTCAAACTTCCGTGATTGGTTCCAATGCGCATAGCCGTACCATGCTGCTTGCAAATGCGCACCAAGGGAGTGAACCGTTCGCGGATGCGTTCAATTTCTTCCGCATACTCAGCATCTGTATATTCTAGTTGCTCAAATTTTTTCTTGTCGACATAATTACCGGGGTTGATTCTCACTTTCTCCACAATAGTGGCAGCAATCTCAGCTGCATTCGGCGTAAAATGTATGTCTGCTACCAAAGGGGTATCGAATCCTCGTTTCCGAAGTTCCTCTTTGATGTGTCGAAGGTTTTCGGCTTCTTTTTTGGAGGGCGCTGTGATCCGAACCAAATCAGCACCAGCTTCTATGCAACGAATCGTCTGTTCCACCGTAGCCATGGTATCCATGGTGTCGGTAGTGGTCATGGTTTGAACCCGAATGGGATGACCAGCTCCGAGGAGCAGATTGCCAATTTTTACTTCCAGGGTAGGAAGGCGCTTGTAAGCAGTTAAAGATTCACAATACAGTTGCATAATAAAAAGTCAATGATTCAATCAGGCTTTTACAAAATTGGTCGGTTGCTTTGCTACATTTTACCCTCAAAAAAACCATACCGCTTTAAAATATCTCTGGTAAGCTCCAATCTTTCTTTTTTCATATCAAATGAAGGATTGTCTGTTTTCAACAAATTCACAAAAAAGTATACATGTCTGTTTTCCTCAATCCATCCCACTATCCAGCCGATCGAATGTCCTAATTTGTTTTGACCCCCTCCTGTTTTATAGCTCAGCTTGTAGGATGTAT
>CANGBQ010000045.1 GCA_947451985.1 Chitinophagaceae bacterium
AGAATGTTTTCGTACCGCTTGTCTTTACCCATTATTCGATACACCACTGGCGCCTCCGCATCCGTTGAAGTCAAAAAAATCTTTCCGTCTGCAGCACCTTTACAACTCACATCCTGTTTGGATTGAACAGCAATCGAAAAACTTTTTTTCTTTTTCTTAATTGTAAAAGAAATGATTTTATTACAACCGATTGCATCCGTAACCAAGATGGTATGCAAGCCAGATGGAACAGAATTGAAAACAGCACTCGTTTGAGCGGTTCCATTATCGAGTCGATAGGTATACGGGCCATTACCGCCACTAGCTAATACAGTAATTGTAGCCGATCCTCCGTGGGAACCATTTTGATTGGATTGAAGAATATCTGCTTGTAAAACTGTTGGCTGATTGATGGTAATGCTCACAGATTGGGATTGACCAGCAGCATCACTTACAGTGAAGGAATGAACACCAGCAGCCACCGTAAATGTACCCGTACCAGTATAAGGCGTGGTCCCACCAGTAGCGTTTAGAGTGATCGTAGTAGAATCTCCATAACAATGAATGGTTCCTGAATTGGTATGAATCACCAAAGGTTCTTGAACGATGGCTGGTTGTGTCAATTCGACGGTGTGCCATTGACTACATCCATTGCTATCCCTCACCAAAACAGTATGTCCACCTGCAGTCACCCCATTAAAGATATTGCTGCTTTGGAATAATCCGTTGTCTAATTGATACGTATATCCAGCAGTTCCTCCCGAGGCCGTTACAGTAACACTGGCAGTTCCTCCATATTGCTGAATCACACCAGCAGAAATACTAATTTGAATACTGGCAGGTTGGGTCACCTGGGTAACAACCGATTTTGTAGACCCATTGGCATCCGTTACTGTAAACGTATAATTGCCAGCAACAACAGAAAATGTCCTTGTACCGGCATAGGGAGGCTGTCCTCCAGAAGCAGTGATGACTACCGAAGTGCTGTCGCCATTACATTGGATAGAACCCACCGTAGCAATCACATTCAATGGTGCCACCAACGTTGTTTCTAATATGCCTGCATTGGGGGTTGTATTGACTGCATTGCCAGCAAAGTCTTTTGATAAACCAAGGTTCTGTCCAAATCGAATGGCAGGACTCGTTGAACTGGGTAAAAAATTCCATTGATAAGGATCTGTAGCCTGGGTATTGGTAAAAAGGGTTGTACTATTGGCTAGTAATTCAGAATTGTTTTGGGTAAAATTCAACAGACTGCCAGTGCCCAATTTGTAGATATTGTTCTCGTGCACCAATTGGGTGCCGGTAAATTGACCATACCTAGCCACATCAATTCCCGTAGTCAACCAAAATATATTGTTCTTGAATGAAACGATGCCTGCATTGGAAGAGGAGGATGCCATACTAGCCATTTGTGATTCCACCAAACGAGGCATGGCGGTTTCCACAATCACATTGTTGTAATACTGCAGATTGGAAACAGTGATGGCGAATGGCCCACTATTATTGATATAAAAAAGGCCGTTGTTATTGATCAGCTTGTTGTACACAAATTGATTGCCCGAAGAAGTACCTCCTCCGTTGCTACCGAACTCTGTCAACCCATTATTGTTCATCATAGTATTATAGCCTATAAAATTATTATTGGTGTTGGGGCCAAAAAACTCTACAGCTCCCCCATCATAGGTGAAATCATACGAATTCGCCCAGCAGTCGGATATGGTATTATTGGTAATAATATTATTGGCACTGGAAATCACCAAACCGTTTGCCCCGTAATCATCATATCCTCCATTGTTGGTATTCACCACCATGCGCATATTGGAAATAGAACAGTGATCAATGGTATTGTTGGGGCCTACCAGGTAAAATCCCACACCTGAAAGTGAAATGGAACAATTCTTCACCACAATATTATTGGAGCTTCCATCAATGTAAAATGCGCGTTCAATTTTAGATTGCTGAGATCGGTCGGTGGGGCTAAGCGAAGGATCGGTGATATCCAACCCATCAAAAGTGATATAAGATCTGTTCAATACATAAAACAAATAAACAATAGAACTACCAGTGCCAATAAAAGCAGGCGCATTTCCTGTTCCATAGGCATTGAATACAATAGGACTAGTTGAACTCCCGGAACAGGCTACATTCAATTGTCCATTATACAATACTCCCCTTTTGAATGAAATGATGTCTCCCGGTTTGAACAAGCTCATATTGGCATTCACTTGACTCAGGGTTTTCCATGGATTGGCAAGGCTGCCATTTTGAGTCGTAGATACAGTTGAAGCATCAACATAAAAGTTGTTGGCATGGGCTTTTAGAAAAAAAGAAATCATTGCCAGTATCAGCAATGATTTCATAAACAGGGTTGCTTTCATAGGTCTATTTAATTGGATAATGGAATCGAGTTAATGAAATGTGAATCAGTAGAAACTTATCATGAATTCTTCAGATCAGAGCGCTATGAAACGTATAATGATCATGAAGAAATATGACAACAATCAGTTTCTGTTTTTCAGGAATTTATTACCAAAATGCATGCCATTCACAAGCATGCACAATCATTCTAATATGTAAATCACTAGAGAAAGAAAGTAGACAAGCGTAATTAGCAAAATATTAAGAATGACTGATACGGGGGTCAACCATCCGATACAATAAGTCAGCCAACAAACTCATAAGAACAAACAAAAAAGCACTCAATAATATTGCCCCCATTAAAACCGGCAAATCCAATACAGCCAATGCATCCACGGTCACCTTACCCAACCCGTTCCATCCAAAAATATATTCTACAAAAAAAGATCCTGCCAGCAATTCGGCAAACCAGCCGGTGACAGATGTAATCATCGGATTCAGTGCGTTTTTCAAGGCATATTTCAACACTATGATTCGTTGACCAATACCCATCGCCCTGGCCGTTCGAATATAATCCTGTTCCAGTACTTCCATCAAGGAGCTTCGGGTAATTTGTGTAATGATGGCAAATGGTCGAATGGCTAAGGTCAAACAAGGCAATACCAAATTTCGAAGCGCTATGTATTGTTTTCCGGTGGCTTCATCCATCTCAAACAAGCTGCCTGAAAATGGCAGGCCAGTATAATCATGAAGCAGAATGCCAAATAAGTAGGATATTACAATCGCCATAAAGAAAGAAGGAGCAGAAACGCCAGCAATACTAGAAACAATTGCCGTGCGATCCATCCAAGATCCTTGATAAATGGCTGCTAAAATCCCCCATACAAGACCCAGCAAACATGCAATCAGCATAGCTGAACAAGCCAAAACGCAAGTAGCCGGAAAAGCATTGCCCAATATTTCACTGACTTGTTTTTTGGATTGAAAGCTCACACCTAAATACGGAAGCTTGATGACCCATTTTTTTTCTGTCCCCCATACAAACCCGCTGATTTTTTTTTGCTCAAATTCAGAAGCATTGTATACACTAACAGGAGAAAGATCGTTTAGATAAAAAATCATTTGTTTCCAAGCTGGCAAGTCCAAGCGAAGATCCTTTCGAATGTTCTCCATGGTTTTTTGGTCGCCCGACTGGCCTGCAACAAAAGAAGCAGGATCCCCTAAGGATTGGAAAAGAAAAAAAACAACCATTGCCACACCGAGGCACACCAGCAAAGCATAGGATGTCTTTCTAATCAAAAATTTCAATGCGTTACATTTAATGCCCAACCAAATCAGGGCAGCTATTCATGAATGGACTGAAATCGAGCCCAACTTATTTTTTCTTGTACTACTGGGCCTTTCATTTCAAACAGAACCGGATTAGTCCTGGCCGCCGATTTAATAGCGGTGGCATCGCAAGTGAATACAGGTGGTATTTTTTTTGGCGGCAACAAAGTACTCAACTGGTAAATCACTTGCTTTCTTTGTGCCGTAACCACATATACGGGCAGATTTTGATTGACCAGACTTTCAATCAGTGCCTTGTCTTCTTTCCAATCGCCCGCATGCGTTTCCACATCCTTAATGAATAATATGTAATAGGCACTTTGCTGACCCAATATAGATTCAGTGGTATCTGTACCTGAAGTGGTGGTGAATGAAAAATCATTGATCAACGGGGTGTTGTTGCTACCCTTTTGAACCAACACTTGTTTCCTTTCTACAAAAGCCCAACTGCTGTCTGGCAAATTAGACACCGAGAAATCCTTTTTGATGCCTTCTTTGGAATAAACAAAAACGTAATCGTATTTGTCAGGAATGGCATTGGCAGGCATTTTTCGAAGCTCGAGCAGGTTGTTTCCCTTTTGATAGGGCAAACAATCGATCAATGGCAAATAAGTCAACGCATGGTATTGCAACAACAGCGTGAATAGCACCACTCCACCCAAACTTATATAACTTACCAGCGATGAGCTTATCGGCTGGATGTACGCTCGCTTAACTATTAACAATATGCACATCAATAGCAATATCAAATCCTTGGAAAAAGTTTGGATGGGCGTCAAGGGAATGCAATCGCCAAAACATCCACATGCTCTTATGTTGCCGGTAAAAAGTACATAGCCTGTCAAAAACGTAAAAAAAAGTATCAGGGACAACAATAAAGCGGTGGTCCACTTGCTGCGCCATCCAAGCAACAAAGCGGCTCCGACCAACACTTCAAGGGTAATCATGCCCACCGATAACAAAAGCGAATGGTCATTGCACAGATCCATCCATTTTGGGAAAAAACCATCATGGGCCCAGGCTTCAAAAAACTCTTGCATTTTATACGCGAGGCCGCGAGGATCGATGGCTTTTACCAATCCGGAAAATACAAACAACAATCCTGTAAAAATCCTTGAGACCGTAACCAATAGTTTCATACAGCTGGATTTAGCTTACGTGCTTACCTTCTTTAATCAGAATCAATGCGAAGGCAGCATAATTCAAAATATCGTAAAAATTAGCATCTATTCCTTCACTTACCAATGTTTTTCCCTCATTGGCAACAATTTGTTTGATTCGCAAAAGCTTTGCCAAAATCAAATCAATAAAACTTTCCTGGCTCATCTCCCGCCAAGCTTCCCCGTAATCGTGGTTTTTATCCAACATCAATTGCTTGGCCATGGCCACTTTTGAGTTGTACAATTTCTCCACTTGGTCTACTGGCAATTGCTCTACTGTTTCATCCTGGATGTCCAATTGAATCAATCCTATGATTGAATAGTTGAGCATTCCCTCAAACTCACTTTTAATCCCATCTTCTATTTTTTGATCTTTTTTTTCTTGGATGGTTCTAATTCGTTTGGCCTTAATATAAATCTGATCAGCAACAGATATGGTGCGATAAACGCGCCAAGAAGTGCCATAATCAGCTGTTTTTTTTAAAAAAGTGTTTCTGCATTGGGCTACCGCCTCATCATATTGCTCGTTCGTTTTCATACTATTTTATTTCCTTTGCTTAAAAGGCATCCAGATTTTATTAAAGGATTATCTGCACCTTTGTTATGATTACTCAAAAATACAATTAGTACAGCAATGTTCACGCTATCCATCAAAGGAAAAACGATTCAGTTTGACACCCCGGTAGTAATGGGAATCATCAACGCCACCCCAGACTCCTTTGTGACAGGGCATTTACACAAGAGCCCATCCGCCATGGTGGAAATGGCCGGCAAGATGCTCGAAAATGGCGCCAAGATATTGGATATCGGAGGTCAAAGCACCCGTCCTGGCAGTCAACGTATCACTGCCCAAGAAGAAGCCGACCGCGTATTGCCCATCATTCAGCAAATCCACCATTATTTTCCCGATGCGCTGCTTTCTATTGACACCTATTATAGTTTAGTTGCAAGAAAGGCTATTGAAGCAGGTGCAGCCATCGTCAATGATATCAGTGCGGGCAATTTAGACGAAGCAATGATCCAAACAGTTTCATCCTTGCAGGTCCCCTACATCTGTATGCACATGAATACAACCCCTGAAACCATGCAGGAAGACATTTCATATCAGGATGTCGTGTCTGATGTCTTTCGATTTTTAGAGCAAAAAATAGCCCAATGCACCCAAGCTGGGGTTCAAAGCATTCTGATTGACCCTGGATTTGGATTTGGAAAAACCATTGATCAAAACTTTAGCCTATTGGCATCCTTGGATGCATTCAACACACTCCAATGCCCTATGTTGGTGGGATTGTCAAGGAAAAGCATGATTTATAAAACACTGAAGAACGATGCTTCAGCAGCTCTTAACGGAACCAGTTGTTTGAATACAATTGCCTTGTTGAAAGGCGCTTCGATATTAAGGGTTCATGATGTAAAAGAAGCTTTTGAAGCCGTAACACTCGTAAATGAATACAAAAATGCCGCTCAGGATAAGCGGCATTTTTAAAATAAACCAAATAGATTAATGGCTCAAACTTCTTCTGGGCTTATTAGAAGTGTCCCCTTTTACTTTTGCCACACTGTCTCTGTAGTGATTGATTTTTTCCATTTGAATTTTGTTCTTAGCGGCCATTTCAGCTTTTGCTGCTTGCTTGGAAAGAACATTTGCAATTTCGATATCAAACATCAAAATAGAATTCGGAGGAATATTTGAACCTGCTCCTCTCGATCCGTATGCCAATGGAGAAGGGATATAGAATTTGGCCTTAGCGCCCTTGTTTAATAATTTCAACCCTTCCATCCAACCTGTAATTACAGGAGATCCTAATGTCTTGTCGTTGGTCATGTTCACGTTGAATGGTTCCACATGTCCTTTGGAAGGATCGGTATTGCTATCAAACATAGTACCATCCAATAATCTTCCAGTATAATTGGTTGATACCACTACAGAAGTATCAATCAATGAACCTGTTCCTGGCTGAATGATTTGCACATAGGTGCCTTGTGGCGCTTTGGTAACATTGGTAATGTTGTTCTTGGCAAAATAAGCTTTTAACTCTTTGTCCTGCGCAGCCATCAATGATACATTTTTAATTGAATCTTTTTTCTGCATCAGCACAAATTCAGCTCTTCCAGCACTGTCTGCTTGTTGAGCCGTTTTAAAGATGTTCATCAAACGAATATAGGTGACAAAATAATTTCCCTTCTTGAAATAAGGCGGCATGCTGCCTGGATATTGGGCGAACATGGAGTCGGTCAGCTGTCTCAACACCAAACTATCTCCTTTTTTCAACTTAGACAGAATCTTAAAGAAAGCAGGGGGAACGGATGAGGAATCAAATGGCTGAATAATGGCTCCGGTAGTATTTCTTGAGTCATTTAACAAAGAATCGGTTTTGCCATTGTTGTAAAACTGACTTAACTGGAGCTGCATATAATCGCCTGAAGCAAGTGTGGAACCACTTCCTTCACTGATGATTTTATATTCTAGCCCCATTTCTCCTTTTTTGAAATTTTGTTTGCATGCAGAAAGTAAAAAAACTGCCATTGCAAATCCAAGATAAATTTTACGCATATAGTGTTGTATTTAAAATTGATAAGTACTCAATAAATCTTTATTCTCAGCGATGGCTTTTTTGAAACGACTGATGGTAGCATCGAGCGTGTCTTTGCTATAGCCTCCAGCTGCATTAAAATGCCCGCCGCCTTCAAAATATTTTCTGGCAAATGTATTAACATCAAATGCCCCTTTGCTTCGGAAAGAGCATCTTCTTTCTTCTCCTCTGTCAATGATGATGGCTGCCAATTTAATGCCTTCAATACTCAATGGATAATTCACTAATCCTTCGGTATCGCCCGTCTGTATGTCATACTTAATCAAATCGGCCTGAGGAATAGCAATCAAAGCAGCATTGTATTCATAAAAGATCTCCATTCGGTTTTGCAGCACATTTCCAATGAAACGCAATCTGTTTTCCGAAAAATTATCGAACAGAGCTTCGTGGATGACGTTGTGCTTCAATCCTCTTGCCAACAAATCTGCCACCAAATGATGTACTGAAGAAGAAGTAGAAGGGAATCTAAAAGATCCTGTATCAGTCATTACACCCGCATACAGGCATTGTGCAATGGAATCGTTGATTAAATCTTTGTGTCCGGAAGAGAGAATGAAATCATAGACCATTTCGGCAGTTGAACTCTTGGTGGTATCGCTGCAGCCATATTGAAACACTTCTGTTTGGGGCTGCTGGTGATGATCAATCAAAATCTTTACTGCCTTTGCTGCTAATAACGTGGGCTCCATTCTTTTGGTTCGTACCAATGTATTGAAGTCCAAACAAAAAATCCATTCAGCTGCTTCAATCAAGGCATTGGCCTTTTGGGTAGCATTTTCATAATCCAGCACGGTATCCGTTCCCGGCATCCAATTTAAAAAAGAAGCCCAGTTGGTGGGTGAGATAACGGTTACTTCATGGCCGAATTGGATCAAAAAATGATATAACCCCAGCGTAGATCCCATGGCGTCACCATCGGGTTTCTGGTGCATGGTGACCACTATTTTTTTAGGAGCCGAAAGCTGAGGAAATATGTTGCTGATTGATTCCATACAAACGGCGCAAAAGTAAGTCTAATTGCCGAAAGGACAAATAAAGTACTGTTAAAAGCCAATTGAGTCGTATATTTGCGGCCAAATTAAACAACATGACGACGAATAGAACATTTACAATGATTAAACCTGATGCAACTGAAAAAGGGAACACAGGAGGTATTTTGGATATGATCAATCAAGCTGGCTTCAGAATTGTAGCCATGAAGATGACTCATTTGAGCAAAGAAAAAGCAGGCGAATTTTATGCGGTGCATAAAGAAAGACCCTTTTATGGCGAATTGGTTGAATTCATGAGTCGCGGTCCTATAACGGCAGCTATTCTTGAAAAAGAAAATGCAGTAGAAGATTTTCGCACCTTGATTGGCGCCACCAATCCAGCCAATGCGGCAGAAGGAACCATTCGTAAAAAATACGCAGCTTCTGTTGGCGAAAATGCTGTTCATGGAAGTGACAGCGACGAGAACGCAGCCATTGAAGGCGCTTTCTTTTTTAGCAAATTGGAACAATTTTAATTGTATCTCTTTATTGATCCGAATCCTCCTGTTCTCGGGAGGATTTTTTATTATACCCTAACTGCATTAACTTCCCGATTATGTTGGTAACGCTTACGATTGTTCGATACAAAAAATGGCAAATTCCGTTTGCTTTTTTGGCAATGGCCTGGTTCAGGTTCCCTTTGTACTGGAATAAAAATATCAGTTTCTATAAATTATTGGGGAGTGGAAAAAATGGCACTTTCGATAAAGTACCCGATTTATTGCAATGGGCAGTCTTATTGGTTTATGCAGAAGGGAAGCAAGCGTTGAATGAGAAAACACTTGATGCAGGCTTGGGAAAAAGCATCCTTCGATGGCTTCAATGGTTCAAATGTGAAAGTTTTACCCTCTTCCTGAGCCCCCTTGAAGGACATGGGCTTTGGGATCGACAACAACCTTTTGGCGTGCTATCACAGGCCCCTGCCCACGAAGGACCGGTCGGCACCCTGACCAGGGCCACGATTCGAATCAGCAAACTCCCCCATTTCTGGAAAAATGTAGCGCCAGTTGCTCAACAGATGACATTGGCAGCAGGATATATCACTTCTTTCGGAATTGGCGAAGTACCTTGGATCAAGCAAGCCACTTTTAGCATATGGAAGTCCAAAGAAGACATGAAACGCTTTGCCTATGGGATGAAAGTCCATGCAGAAGTGGTCAAAAAGACACGTACAGAACGCTGGTACAGTGAGGATATGTTCGTTCGATTTGCGATCCTACATACCATCGGTACCCTTAGGGGAAAAGACCCTTTACAAGGAATACTGTAATTTTGCCTTTGGGTCATCTTGAATACCAACTGAACGGCATTCTTTTCCCTTTTAATTGAAGCTAAATTGTCCGACAATGAAAAATATTAAATTAATAGAAGTTCCATCTGAAATTGGCGCAGGAACCAGGGGTGCAAGTTTAGGTATTGATGCCATCAAGATAGCCGGACTGGATTTTATGAGCAATTTTTTCGTCCATTTTCCTTCACAGAAAATTGAAAACGAAAACAATATTTTGTTCGAACCCATTCAAACACCCTATGCCAAAAGAATCCATGGCGTGGTATCGATGTACGAAAGAATCAGCAAAGCCGTTTGTGATAGCATTAAAGACAATTTTTTTCCGGTTATCCTAAGTGGAGACCACAGCAATGCCGGCGGAACCATTACTGGCATCAAATTAGCCAAACCCAAAAGCAAGCTGGGCGTTATATGGATTGATGCACATGCCGATTTGCACACACCTTATACTACCCCTTCCGGCAATCTGCATGGAATGCCGTTGGCCACAGCCATTGCCGAAGACAATCTAGAATGCAAAGTGCATGAAATAGACGAAAAGACATTAAAGCTTTGGAATCAATTGAAAACAATTGGTAAAATCAAACAAAAAGTGCTTCCTGAAGACATCGTATTCATCTCTTTGAGGGATTTCGAGAAGGAAGAAAAACATTTGATTGAAAAATATGGTATGAAGGTCATCACCACGAATGAAGTCCGCAGAAACGGGGCTGAAAATGTTTGCAGAAAGGTACTTCGATACCTTAGTGATTGCACGGATATCTATATCAGTTTCGATGTGGATAGCTTGGACTCATCCATATCTAAAGGAACAGGAACGCCTGTAAGCAATGGATTGAAAGAAAGAGAAGCAGAAGATTTGATTAGTAAATTTATGCAGAACAGAAAAGTATGTTGTTTCGAAATTACAGAGGTGAATCCTACCCTAGACAAAGAAAATATGATGGCCGAGATTGCGTTCAATATCTTGCAACGCAGTGTAAATATTTTAATGATGAATTAAAAAAAGGGCTAGTCATTACAACCAGCCCTTTCGTCCTTACAATTAACCAAAAACGCATTTCTTTATAGTGAAGTCATCTCTTTCTTTCTTCTCAAAGACTCCAGAGAAGGATCTAAGAAGATAGCCTTGTCACACATTTGCTGACCCTTATCTACTTGACCTTTTTTCTGAAAACACAGGCCCGCCTGGTAGAGTGCTTTTCCATCGTTGGCATCGAGCTCTAACATCTTTTGACAATAGATCAAGGAACGATCATATTGTCGCTTTTGATACAATACTTCAGCCAACCCTCTTAATAAGTCTTTATTTCCTGGTTTCTTCAACCAAATTTCCATTAAAAGTTTTTCCCCTTGCTCATAATCACCATTGTACAAACAGGCATATCCTAAGTTTTCATTGAAATCATTGTTTCTTGAATAACCATGATTCACGGCTTCAATGAAAGCATTGACTGCACCGGAATAATCGCTCATGTTGTACAACAGAATTCCTTGTTCGTACATCCACATAGGCTTGGCTTCTTTGAAGCGCACTGCAATAAAATAGTATGGAATAGCTTTGTTGTATTCTTCCATTTCAACGTAATTGCGGGCCATTTTGTATACCACTTCTGCATCTGAAGGATTTACAGCAATCGCTTTTTTCAAAAAGATTTCTGCAGAAGGATAATCTTCTAGTTCGTAATAACTGATGCCCTTTATTTTGTCTACATTGGTGCAGCCGTCACACAGCTTAGCAAATTCAACTGCTTTAGCGTATTGCTTGTAGTTGAAATAAATATTCATCAACTCTTCCGTTACTTTTTTATCATTGGGGGTAAGTTCAAAAAGCTTCAAATACAATTTCCTGGATTGATCCAATTTGCGCATTTGTTTGTACACAAACGCATTTCCCATCAAAGCTTCCTTGTTGGTAGAATCAAATGCCAGTGATTGATTAAAATATTGAGCAGCGGTGGAATACCGGCTGGCATTTTTTTCAACGATTCCTTTCTGGCAGTAAAACTGTGAACTATCTGTGGATTGTGCTGCAACGACCTGAACGGACAATGCAAACACCAAGGTGAGGATGGCTTTCATAAAGGATCGTTTAACTGGATGAAGGGCTATTTGAATATCAATATACTTAACGCTGGAATGGTCAAGTTTATTTCACAAATCTTCCTTTTTTTATCAATTGGACGTATTTCGATCGATTCGTTGATATAATTCCCTGTTCCCCAATAAGTTATATCGTCGCTGTTGAAAATTTCTTTCCAATGATTTTTACCTTCCACCACCATTTTCCAATGAGAATGGTTTTGATTGGAGATGTTCAACACCACCAACAGGTCATTTTGCTTTTTTTTGCCCTTTCGCTTAAACGCCATAATCCCCTCTGATTGCTTTTGCAATTCAGTCCATTCAAATCCTCTGGGATCAAACTGGTATTCGTACAAGGCAGGTTCGCTTCGATACAAATGCGAGAGTGTTCTGACGCAATCCTGCAATTTTCTGTGTGAGTCGTGTTTCAGCAATTCCCAATCGAGCTCAGATCGGTCGTTCCATTCAGCGGTTTGACCAAATTCATTTCCCATGAACATCAATTTGGCCCCGGGATGGGTAAACATGTACCCATACAACAACCTAAGATTGGCAAATTTTTCCGCTTCGAAACCCGGCATTTTGTATATCATCGGGCTCTTTCCATGTACGACCTCATCATGACTTAGAGGCAACATAAAATGCTCATCATAAAAATACATCATGCTGAAAGTAAAATGATCTTGC
>CANGBQ010000046.1 GCA_947451985.1 Chitinophagaceae bacterium
ATTAGCGAAAGCAACATCTCTCGGGGTGAATATTCATTTACCAATGGATAGCACCATCGCCGATAAATTTGCAGCCGATGCACAAACCACCAATTGTGAAAGCTATGGCATTCCTGCAGGTTGGATGGGCTTAGACATTGGTCAAAAAGCCATTGCTGATTTCAAAGAAGTGATTTTAAAAAGTAAGACCATTTTGTGGAATGGCCCCATGGGCGTATTCGAAATGGAAAAATTCCAAAACGGAACCAAGTCAATTGCACTGGCCGTCGCAGAAGCCACTGCCAAAGGCGCTTTCAGTCTGGTAGGAGGCGGCGACAGTGTGGCTGCAGTAAATCAATTTCATCTTGCCGATAAAGTGAGTTATGTGTCTACTGGCGGTGGCGCTATGCTCGAATACTTTGAAGGAAAAGAATTGCCAGGAATTGCTGCGATTAAGAATAGTTGATTGGTTTCAGAAGGTTTTGTACGTTTCGAAAGTTTGGCGGGTTTTGTAGGTTTGGAATGTTAACATAAAAACATACGAAACTTACGCAACCCACAAAACATTTTCATCGTTTATTGACTTTCGCTACTTGCTAAGTTATTCGTACGTCCCATCTGATTTCTTCCTATATTTATAAACACTACTTTTGATACTATGCAAAAAATTCCAGCATCGGAATTGATCATCAATGAAAGGGGAGCCATCTATCACATCAACTTACGTCCCGAAGAATTGGCTGATACAGTCATTTTGGTGGGTGATCCGGAAAGGGTCGAAAAAGTAAGCAAACACTTTGACAAAGTAGAACATCAACTGCACCACAGAGAATTCATTACTCACACTGGTTATATTGGAAATAAAAGATTGACGGTAATGTCTACAGGCATTGGTCCGGACAATATTGATATTGCTTTAAACGAATTGGATGCGGTGGCCAATATTGATTTTACTACACAAACCATTAAACCAAATGTTACGGCGCTGAACATCATTCGCTTGGGCACCTCGGGCGCCTTACAAGCAGATATTCCGGTAGACAGCTTGGTGGTTTCTACCCATGGTCTTGGGTTTGACAATCTGTTGAATTATTATGAATATCAAATAGCAGAATCCGACAAAAATCTGATTAAGGCCTTCATGGAGCAAACCCAAATGGATACTTCCATGACGGTGCCTTATGTTTTTCCCTCCAGCGAAAGCTTATTAAATAAATTTAACCATCGTTTTTTTAAGGGCATTACCGTTACGGCCCCTGGATTTTATGGACCACAAGGAAGAGAACTTCGGTTGAAATCCAAAAGCAGACAACTCATAGACAAACTCACTCATTTTTCCCACAATGGACATCGCATCACCAATTTTGAGATGGAATCTTCTGCCATTTTCGGTTTGGGAAAACTACTCGGCCATGAATGCATTAGTATCAATGTGGTAGTAGCCAATAGAGTCATACAACAATATTCAAAAGACGGCAATGCTGCAGTGGAGCGTTTGATTGAAAAGGCTTTAGAGGTGATTGTATAGTAGGTTTCGAAAGTTTGGTACGTTGGGTAGGTTGAATGAAACATGCCAAATCTCCAAAACCCCTCAAACCTACTTAATCACTTTACTTCCCAATAAACAAATAATACTAACTTTATACACATGAACAATCTCATTCCAGATTTTACCCAAACGCCTCGAATCGATCAAGTGGGTGTGGAAGAAAGAGCCGCTCGTTTTACCAAGCGAAGTTTAAAAAACGACACCAAGATCAATGGGCTGAAATTGGCATTGAATATGATTGATTTGACTACGCTGGAAGGAAAAGACACCGACGGAAAAGTAAAGCAGCTTTGTTACAAAGCACGTCACTTGCACGATGCTTATCCGGGCTTACCAACGGTAGCAGCGGTTTGCGTGTATCCTTCCATGGTCAAGGTAGCCAAACAGGCTTTGGGCGACTCCGGTATCAAGGTGGCTTCCGTTTCAACCGCCTTTCCCAGCGGACAAGCACCCAAAGATGTCAAAATTAGGGATACAAAGTTTGCGTTGCAAAATGGTGCTGATGAAATTGATATGGTGATTTCCAGAGGAAAGTTTCATCAGGGCGAATACAACTTTGTTTTTGATGAGATTGCTGCCATCAAAGAAGTTTGCGGCGACGCCACCTTGAAAGTGATTTTGGAAACAGGGGAGTTGGGTACATACGATAAAGTAAGAAGAGCCAGTGATATTGCCATGTATGCAGGCGCAGATTTCATCAAAACTTCCACCGGCAAGATTTCACCTGCTGCTACCATGCCAGTCACATTGGTGATGCTCGAAGCCATCCGAGATTTTTATTACAAAACAGGTAAGCGCATTTCCATGAAACCCGCTGGAGGTATTTCAAAAGCAAAGTTGGCCCTCCATTATTTGGTGATGCTGAATGAAGTGCTGGGTGAAGCGTGGATGAACAATCAATATTTCCGTTTTGGTGCCAGTAGTTTGGCCAACGATATTTTAATGCAACTCATGAAACAACGAACCGGCGTGTATCAATCGGCAGATTATTTTTCGAATGACTGATGTTTATTTAGGTTAAAATGTTTGGTAGGTTTTGTGGGTTTCGTAGGTTAGGGTATTAATCAGAACCATGTCTACGATAAGAAAATTTGAAGAGATTGTTTGTTGGAAAGAAGCAAGATTGCTCAATCAAGTGATGCGAAAATTTGTTTCAGAGAAGAGATTTGAATCTGATTTTAGGTTAACAAATCAGATTCTCGGATCGGCCGGATCAATAATGGATAATATCGCAGAGGGATTTGAAAGGGGAGGCAATAAAGAATTTATTTATTTTCTTTACATATCAAAAGGGTCTTGTGCAGAATTACGATCTCAAGCATTTAGAGCTTTAGATGCAGGATTCTTAACAAAATCTGAATTTGAACATATTTATGAAAAAACAGAAAAGATATCCTTTTTAATTTTAAAACTGATTCAATATTTAAAAAAGGCAGACGTTAAAGGATACAAATTCAAATAATACTAAACCTCCGAAACTTTCCAAACCTACCAAACTTACGAAACCTAAAGTATAATGGCCAAAAATAACACCCTCAAACTCAAATTCGATTCTTCTCGCAAGCTGGCTCCTGCGCCTGAAAGCAAGAGTGTTGCCAATATTGCAGAGCGGTATGAATTGTTTATCAATGGAAAATTCGAGAAACCTTCTTCCAAAAAATATTTCAAGACCATCAATCCGGCAACGGAAGAGCATTTGTCTTTGCTTGCAGAAGCAAATCAGGCGGATGTCAACAAGGCGGTAAAAGCTGCAAGAACAGCCTATGAAAAAGGATGGAAAAAAACAGCTCCCAAAGAAAGAGCAAAATACATTTATCGCATTGCTCGAATTATACAAGAACGTGCCAGAGAATTGGCAGTGATTGAAACATTGGATGGAGGTAAGCCCATCAGGGAAAGTCGTGATTTTGACGTACCCACGGCTGCCAATCATTTTTTCTATTACGCAGGATGGGCTGATAAATTAGAATATGCTTTCCCCAATCGAAACCCACAACCGCTGGGCGTAGCCGGACAAATCATACCCTGGAATTTTCCTTTGTTGATGGCGGCCTGGAAAATTGCGCCCGCTTTGGCCACAGGTAACACAGTGGTGTTGAAGCCAGCCGAAACCACGTCGTTAACGGCGTTGAAATTGGCAGAAATTATTCAGGAAGCCGATTTGCCTCCGGGCGTGGTGAATATCATCACGGGTGCCGGTGCAACAGGAGCAGCGATGGTCAATCATCCGGACATTAATAAAATTGCATTTACTGGTTCCACCGATGTAGGTAAAATCATTCAGCGAGCCATTGCCGGCACTCCTAAAAAAGCCACGCTCGAGCTGGGCGGAAAAGCTGCCAATATCATTTTTGACGATGCGCCTTTGGACCAGGCAGTTGAAGGTATCATAAACGGCATCTTCTTTAATCAGGGTCATGTATGTTGTGCAGGGTCCAGGTTGTTTGTGCAAGAATCTGTTTACAAAGTAGTGTTGCAAAAATTGAAAGATAGAATGGAATCCTTGATTGTAGGCGATCCCATTGATAAGAACACAGATATCGGAGCCATCAACTCAAAACAACAATTAGCAGTTATAAATAAGTACATTAAAATTGGTCAGCAAGAAGGGGCCAATATGTTCCAAAGTTCTTGTGCCTTACCTGGTAAGGGTTTTTATTGCATGCCAACGATTTTTACGAATGTAGCGCAGTCTAACAGAATTGCGCAGGAAGAAATTTTTGGTCCAGTGTTGGCTATCCAAACATTTAGAACCGATGATGAAGTGATTGAAAAAGCCAACAATACTGCATTTGGTTTGTCTGCTGGTGTATGGACGGACAAAGGCTCAAAGATATTCAACATGACCTCTAAATTAAAGGCGGGAGTGATCTGGGCGAATACCTACAACAAGTTTGATCCGACTTCACCTTTTGGTGGATACAAAGAGAGTGGCTTCGGAAGAGAAGGTGGATTGCATGGGTTGGGGGCATATCTAAAAGTTTAACGTTCAAGGTTCAACGTTCAAGGTTTTGTGTTCAAGAAATCAATCAATCAACAGAACAATTATAAATTTCAAATAATGTCAAAGAGAATCGAAGTCCTCAAAACATACAAAATATACATCGGCGGACAGTTCCCCAGAACCGAATCAGGCAGAACCTATGTAGCCAAAAATACAAAAGGGGAAAGCCTCGCCAATGTATGTTTAAGTTCCAGAAAAGATGTGAGAGATGCGGTAGGAAGTGCCAGGAGTGCTTTTGGTGGCTGGAGCGGAAGAGCGGCGTTTAATCGCGGACAAATATTGTATCGCATTGCAGAAATGCTGGAAGGCAGAAAAGCGCAGTTTATTGATGAGTTAATCAAACAGGGGGCTACAAAAATTGCCGCAGAAAATGAAGTCAGCCTTTCGATCGACCGATTGATCTATTACAGTGGCTGGTGCGATAAGTATCAGCAAATATTCAGTGCTGTCAATCCGGTAGCTTCTTCTCATTTTAATTTTTCAGTATTAGAGCCAATGGGAGTTGTTACGGCTATTGCTCCACAAGAAAATGCTTTAATCGGGTTGGTGTCTTTGATTGCACCTATTATAGCCGGCGGGAATACTTGTGTCATACTGGCTTCTTCATCAAAACCGTTGAGTAGCGTCACTTTTGCAGAAGTATTAAACAGTTCCGATTTGCCGGGCGGAGTGGTCAATATCCTTACGGGGAAAGTGCCTGAATTGCTTCCTTTTTTAGCTGATCACATGGATGTGAATGCAGTATGCTACACGGGCACTGATGCCGCTTCTCAAAAAATGATCAAAGAAAACGCATCCTTGAATGTCAAGCGGGTGGTTTTATATGACAACCATAAATGGCTGACCGAAAGTGCACAATCGCCTTATTTTATCAGCGACTTTCAAGAAGTGAAAACAACCTGGCACCCTATTGAAAACATTGGCGGAGCCAAAGCGGGTTATTAATATTGTACAAGCAAACATCCATTAAACTTGTTAAACCTTTTAAACATCTGAAACTCCTTTCGGGTATATTGTCTAATTTTATATAAAACATATTCACCATGAGTACTAGCAAAATCATTTTAATCGGCTTAGCTGCTTTTTTACTGATCATTCTTTTCTGGGGATGCAATGGATACAACGGACTTATTCAAACGGATCAAGGTGTCCAAAAATTATGGAGCAATGTCGAAACCAATTATCAACGTAGAACCGATTTGTATAGCAGTGTTATCAAAACAATTGAAGGATCTGCCAATTTTGAAAAATCAACCTTGAAAGAAGTATTGGAAGCGCGTTCAAAAGCTACTCAAATCAAAGTGGATATCAACGATCCCGCATCGATGGAAGCTTATCAAAAAGCACAGGCTGGTTTACAGGGATCCTTTAGCAGATTGATGGCGGTTGTCGAAAATTATCCTGATTTAAAAACAACGAGTGCATTTAGGGATTTTCAAACCCAAATCGAAGGAACGGAAAACAGAATCAATGTAGCAAGACAGGATTACAATAAAGCAATCGAAAGTTATAATCTTAGAGTGAAGCGTTTCCCAAATGTCATTCTGGCTCGTTTATTTGGCTATGCCGAAAAGCCCTATTACAAAGCCGATGAAGGAACAGAAAAAGCCCCCAATATTGAATTCAACATCAAGTAATACGCTATAAAGCTTTTCATTATGTTTCACTTCCTCCAAAAGAAAAAATTATTGTCTGACGCAGACAATAATCAAATTGTGGAGGCCATTCAAGCAACCGAACAGCGCACTTCGGGCGAAATCAGGGTGTACATAGAATCCAGAAATCCTTTGGTGTCCACATTGGAAAGGGCACAGGCTATTTTTTTTCAATTGCAAATGCAACAAACTAGGCAACGCAATGCTGTGTTGGTATATGTTGCTGTAAAGGATAAGGAAGTCGCCATCTTTGGAGATGAAGGCATTCATCAACAAGTGGGCTCCGAATTTTGGAATCAACAAGTTGCTCAAATGATTCATTTGTTTAAAGAAAATGGACTAGCCAATGGCATTACTCAGTGTGTGACAGAAGTAGGCAATGTGCTCGTAGAAAAATTTCCATTCATGGAAGGGACAGATAAAAATGAGCTACCCGACAGCATCGTGTTTGGAAAATAAATTAGCTTCTCCATGAGATTCATAAAATCAATCGGCTGTATTCTGTTGTGCTGGATGTTTATTCAGTCGGGTAGTGCGCAAGACATACCGGCTCGCCCTTCTCCACCCATGCTGGTCAATGATTTTACCCAAACGCTTACGCAAGATCAAGCTGCATCCCTTGAAAACAAACTCGTTGCTTTTGATGATAGCACGTCCACACAAATAGCGGTGGTGTTAGTACCGTCGCTCAATGGGGCCGACATCAGTGATTTTGCATTGAAACTGGGAAGATCCTGGGGGGTGGGCGGTAAGGATTACAACAATGGCGTTGTTTTATTGATTTCCATAGCCGATCGTAAAATCAATATTTCTACTGGATATGGGGTAGAAGGAGCTTTGCCAGACATCACCGCCAAGCACATCATAGAAGAAGTGATCAAGCCCAATTTTAAAGGACAGGATTATTATCGCGGCATTGATGAAGGTACCAATGCGATCATACAAGCTGTCAAAGGCGAATACAATACACCCCGATCAAAAGAAAGAGGAAAGTCCGGGGCACAACTCATCATGGTCATCATTATTGTAATCATTATTTTATCCTTGGGTTCCAGAGGCGGCGGCGGCACAATGATGGGCGGTCGAAGTCGAAGGGGTTTTGGTCCTGTCTTCTTTCCTATGGGCGGCGGCTTTGGTGGTTCAGGTGGCAGCAGCAGCGGTGGGTTCGGCGGCTTCGGTGGCGGAAGTTTTGGCGGTGGCGGTGCCAGCGGAGGGTGGTAATTAAAAAAAAGTTTCAAAGGCGAACCTCTGAAACTTTTTAAACTTTTAAAATCGCTCAAGTTTACTTAAAAGCCTCGTTCACATAATCCTCAATCTCTTTTCCTTTCGCCTTGACTAATTTATCCAGGGATCCTTTGAAGCTGTTGTCAACATAGGATCTGTATTGAGAAGGAATTTGATTTCTCACGGCCGCGATATTGTCAATACCCATTTTTACTTTTGACACATCATTGATTTTGATGAGGTATTCAATAAAACGATTGGTCATGCCAATTTTTTCCTGGCTAAGTGGAGCATCTGCGTAGCTTTTAGCCACAAAATCAAAATCGGCTTCTGTTCCATTAGCAATCAGAACTCTGTTTACCTCATCTCCCAGTGTTCCTTTAGCGTCTACACAGTATTTCTTGGCTAAGGTGTAAGCGGTTGCTGGATTCAAGGCAGTCAATCCTTTGAAAGCAGCGCCTGCTACCGCATAAGAAGAATCATTGACTGCTTTTTCAAAAACAGGCAAGTATTTCTTATCGCCATTTTTTACCAAAAAGCTGATCGCAGCCGCTTTTACTTTTTTATTGCTTTCAGCAGAAGCTATTTTTTCAATGCTGCTCAAGACGGTCTCCTCATTTTTCAATGAAGAGCTGCCTAATTTTTGAATTGCGCTGATTTTTATTTTGAAGAAAGGATCATTTAATCCTTGTATCATTTCAGTCATGCTGTTTTTAGAAAAATAATCCAACGCTTCTTTTCTGTCCAGGTAATTTTTGCCATATTTCCATTGAGCTACATAATTGGCTGCTGATTTGTTGTCTGCTTTTTCTGCCAATAAAATTTTATCTGCGTCCACACTGATCCATTCTGGCTGTGCAGCAGCGGCAAAATAAAAAGTATCAATGGCATTAGAAACGGTGATATTGTTTCTGCTTTTCAACCCGTTTACATACACGTCTACTGCAATAGGCAGTGTAAACAGCTTGCCCGATTTTTGTGTTTGTTCAATGATTACCCCGGCAAAACCAGGCTTATCATACGTGTAATTGATTTTCAATTTAGGATGTCCGGCCCCATAATACCATTGATTCCAGAACCAGTTCAGGTCTTTGCCCGTGACTTCTTCAAACGCCAATCTTAATTGGGCTGCTTCTCCTGTTTTAAACTTATTCGTTGTCAGGTAATTGTTCAATGACGCAAAAAAAGCATCGTCTCCCACATAATTTCTAAGCATATTAAGGATGCGACCTCCTTTATTGTAACTCACGCCATCAAATACATCTTCTTTATTTGAATAGTAATATCTAACCAAATCCTTCTTTTCTCCACCACTCATGAGGTAGCCTTGCATGTCTTCAAAGTTGTGCGCATCAGCATAATCTTTGCCATGTTTGTATTCATCCCACAAGTATTCGCTGTAATTGGCAAAGCTTTCATTCACAGTGATGTTACTCCAGCTTTCGGTGGTTACCAGATCGCCGAACCATTGGTGAAACAATTCATGAGCAATGGTTTCTTCCCAGTCATTTCCGTCTACTAATTCTCTGGCATTTTGATAAGCGCCATCCTGGTGTAGGGTAGCGGTTGTATTTTCCATCGCACCACTCACATAATCCCTGCCTACAATCTGCGCATATTTGGGCCAAGGAAATTCTACGCCAAGCTTTGAAGAGAAGAATCCCATCATTTCAGGTGTCAAACCAAAAATGCCTCTTGCATAGGGTTGATAAGCTTTCTCTACATAATAACTTACTTCTTTTCCTTTGTATTGGTCTTTGGTGATGGTATAATCTCCTACGCCCATAAAGAAAAGATAAGGGGCATGTGGCAGGTCCATTTTCCAATAGTCGGTTCTGGTGCCGTCATTGTTTTTTTTCTGACTGGTCAATATTCCATTACTCAGCGTTACATACTTATCGGGTACCGTCATGAATATTTCTTCGGTTGATTTTTGATTGGGCTTGTCGATGGTAATCATCCAAGCACTATTGGATTCGGTTTCGCCTTGAGTCCAAATTTGTGTGGGCTTGTTTTTGATGGCACCTGTGGGATTGATAAAGTACAATCCTTTTGCATCGGTGATGGCGGCACTGCCTTCTGTTTTTAATTCATTGGGCTTGCTGATGTAATCAAAATACAAAATGTATTTTTCGTTTTTGGTATAGGTCTTGTCCAATTTGATGTTCAGCCGTAAACCATCATAACTGTATACCAGCTTTTTCTTTTGTGTTCCTTTTACAATTGAAACTTCTTTGATGTCCATTCCTTTTGCATCCAACAAAACTGAATCGGTCGGATAACAAGTTGGCTTCAAGGTGAGCCATTCTTTTCCCATCATGAATGATTTGCTGTAATCGAAACGAACGTCCAGTTTTGTATGAACGACGCTATTGATTTTGGTTTCACTGGCCCTGAATATTTTTTTCCAGGACGTGTCTTGAGGTTCTTCCGCAAATTGTGCTCGACTCGTCAAGCCCATCACAAGTGCAAACAATAGAAATATATTTTTCATATTTATAATTTAAGGATGTAAAAGTAAAAGCCTATTTTTTAAACTTATCACAATTTTTTATGAATGGTAAGTGGGGCCTTTTAAGTAGCTTTGGTTTCAAGTTTGGTGTTCTGGTATGAAATGGATGAAAGCCTTGCTGGTCTTGCTGCTCTGTTCCTTCCAATTGAAGGCACAACAAAATCATTTTGTCTATATAGAAAGCCCCAGCAAACTCCCTTTCTACATTCGGATCAATCAACAAGTATATAGTTCAACGGCTGATGGATACTTGATATTGGCACCATTGTCTTCGGGTAATTATCCCTGTATCATTGGATTTCCTAAAAACCAATGGCCAACCCAGTCGGTTGCTTTATCAATAGTCAATCAAGATTTGGGATTTTTGCTGCAGCAAGATGCGCAACAAGCCTGGGGCTTAATCAATTTGATTGATACCTCTAGAATCGCCGCTACTGCCAAATCTGTTCCAGCAATATCATCGACTGTTGTACTCGATGAGTTTTCTACCGTGCTGGCGGCTGCGAGCAATACTACACTGATCAAGGAGGCTAGTCATTTGCCAGGATTCTCCACTGCTGACACCAATAAGCTTCCCCCAAAATCGGTGGATACGCCCATTGTTAACTCCTTTGCTCCTGCACTTCCTGTGGTGTTGTTGAGTAGTTCCCTGGATAGTAATGGCCGTCATTGTAGTTATCTGGTCAATGAAGCAAATACTACCGATACCATTTCTTTGGAGCTTTTGTATGTATTAAAGGACAGCATTCAAGTGTCCCTCTTGCAACCAACGCCTTGTGTTCAGTCTGCTACCCAGACAGATGTAGATTCGTTGATACAGGCTTTGGTGTCTGTTCCTGATTCAATCAATCGAATTCATCTAGCCATTCAACATATACAGGAAAAATGTTTTGGTGTCGATCAAATCAGGTCCTTAACCGATGTCTTCTCAGGGGAAGCGGATAAATGTGCTTTTTTGTTGGCGGCTTATCCTTACACTTCTAATCCGGTTGAATTTAAAAAACTTCAGTCGGTATTGGTGGATGAAAAAAACATCAAACAATTTACGGATAGGGTGCGTTAAATTTCATCAACAGCATGGCAAGATATTTTATAGATATTTCTTACAAAGGCACTGCCTATGCAGGTTTTCAGATTCAGCAAAATGCCAATACCATTCAAGCTGAAATCGAAAAGGCTTTGCATGTTTTTACTCGTCATCCGTTAGAACTTACTGGTTCTTCTCGAACCGATGCAGGCGTTCATGCGCTACAAAATTTTTTCCATTTTGATGTGCCTGACAGTTTGCAAACAGATTGGTCGCAGGCTGCCTATCATTTAAATGCCATTCTTCCTGCAGATATTGCTGTGCATGAGATCCGGCAAGTAGCGCCTGACGCCCATTGCAGGTTCGATGCCATCGCTCGCACCTATGAATATACTATCTACACTCATAAAGATCCTTTTTTAGACGACCGGGCCTATTATTTCCCCTACACCATGGACCTTGGTTTATTGAATGAAGCTGCGCGTTTACTTCAACATACTCAACACTTCGAAACCTTTGCCAAACGTAATTCTCAGGTTCACACCTATCAGTGTACACTGATGGAGAGCCACTGGGAAAACAAGGGGAAACACCAGCTGGTGTATAGGGTTAGGGGCAATCGGTTCCTTCGGGGTATGGTGAGAGGGTTGGTGGGAACCATGGTCAGGGTAGGCACTCGAAAAACCAGCTTGGCCGAATTTGAAGCTATTATTGCAGGCAATGACCCTACCCGGGCTGATTTTTCCATGCCTGCGAAGGGACTGACATTGATAGAAGTGTCATTTTAGGCGCTAGTAGGCCCAATAGGCCAAATAAAATTCATCTTTTTTTATTCTTCCAAAACCCTTGTCCCTGCTGTATTGAAATGAAATCTGGGATTTTATTTTCATCTTTTTTGATAAAAGTTTGATAATTATTTTGAAAGCCAAAGGTATTGGCCTATCTTTGCGACCCGCTTTTAAAAAAAGCACTAGTTCTTCAAAAAAAATCTCAAAAAAGGCTGGCATTTATTTTGATAATTTTTCAAAATAAATTTGGATGGTAACTTATCTGCCTATACCTTTGCACTCCCAATTAAAAAACGGGGCTTTTTTCAAAGGAAAAAAGAAACACAACGAGACGATTATATTGAAAGATATTATAAAGGCTTACAACCTTGTTCTCCTCTGAAAATGAGAGCAATAAGCCAAAAGTTCTTTGAAAGTTTGGAAACAGCAGCATCCCACATTTATGTGGGAAATTTAAACAGGTAATGTTAGCGCAAATATTAATTAGAATTTGACGTTAATTTCCAATGAAATTATACAGTCAGTTCAAACAACACATTTACAATGGAGAGTTTGATCCTGGCTCAGGATGAACGCTAGCGGCAGGCTTAATACATGCAAGTCGAGGGGCAGCATGGGGTAGCAATACTCTGATGGCGACCGGCAAACGGGTGCGGAACACGTACGCAACCTTCCCAAAACTGGGGAATAGCCCTCCGAAAGGAGGATTAATACCCCGTAAC
>CANGBQ010000047.1 GCA_947451985.1 Chitinophagaceae bacterium
AAAAGAAATCAAGTGAGCGGAAGACCGGGCTCGAACCGGCCACCTATAGCTTGGAAGGCTATCGCTCTACCAAATGAGCTACTTCCGCATTTCGCAGGTTCAAACGAAAAAATTGTTGATTACGTTTGAACGGTTGCAAGAAAAAGAACTGTGGGCAGTGGTGGATTCGAACCACCGAAGTCGAAGACAGCGGATTTACAGTCCGCCCCATTTGGCCACTCTGGTAACTGCCCTTCCAAAGAGCCGAAGAAGGGAGTCGAACCCCCGACCTACTGATTACAAATCAGTTGCTCTACCAACTGAGCTACTTCGGCATAAAGGTCAAAAGGTGAAATCCATTTATCTTTTTCAAACAATTTGAAAGTACTAAAACATAATCCTATAAGTACCTTATTGTATTTGAAAGAACTTCCTCAAAAAGGGGCAATACAAGGCCACCCTCATTTTTGGGAAGGCAAAGGTAAGTGAAAATGATTAATACAAAAAAAATGTATGCGTTTTTTTTAGACAGTGGGGAGATTCAAAAAAAACGCCCCTATGTGAGGAGCGTTTTCATTGGCTAAAAAGCTTGTCAGGCCGAGGTTTTGTCCTTTTTTCGCTTGATTTGAGCGAGCATGGAATCCAACGCCAATTCAAAACTCTCTTCAAAAGACTTGCAAGAATGTTTAACGAAAAAAGAATGCCTGGGAACCAACACTTTTATTTCGACGATTTTGTCCTTGATGGCATGGGCAATATTGTCCAGCTTCAGAAAGACGTCTATATCGGTAATACGGGCATTGACTTGATTCAATTTGGATATTTTTTTCTCTACTAAATGGATGAGCTTGGCGTCTGCATTGAAGTGCACTGAACGAATGTTAAGGTTCATGATCATTGAGTTTTAGGTGTTAAGAAATGTGTTTGAGTAACGATGAGTACAGAGAGCTGATGATACCCGATTGGAGGGCTTCAACCCAATGGTAATCTACCATATCTAACGCTAAATTCTCCTGATTAGTATACCCTAACGACACCGGTTTAACAAAACTTTCTCTAGGCCTTTGGATGGGCTTTTTTGTACACGTCTTTCAGCTTTTCAATGGTATTGTGGGTGTATATCTGGGTGGCTGCCAAACTGCTGTGGCCCAGCAATTCTTTGACCGCATTGAGGTCTGCGCCGTTGTTGGTCAGGTGGGTTGCAAAGGTATGGCGCAAGATGTGAGGGCTTTTTTTATCTATGGTAGTGACTTGCGATAAATACTTCTTCACCGCATTGTACACCCATTTGGGGTACAATGGTTGCCCATTGATTCTGACCAGCAAATAAGTTCTATCAGGTTGAGCCATTTCCCGTTGTTTCTGCTCGATATACTCTTTAACGGCAGTCAACAATTCTTTCCCCACCGGAATAATGCGCTCCTTACTTCCCTTTCCTAAGACCTTGATGCTGTCCTTTGCAAAATCGATCTGTGATTCTTTTAAACCTATCAGCTCTGCCTGACGCATACCGGTATGGTAGAGCAACTGCAAAATCAATCTTTCCGTGCGGCCTGTCCAGTCGTCTGCAAATTCCATGTGGGTAAATAAAGTTTCAGTATCTCTCTTGTCTACAAATTGGGGCAGGCGCTTGCTTTGCTTGGGTGAAACCACGGTTGCCATTGGACTTACCGAAAGATGTCCCAGTTTTAATTGATATTTAAAAAAGGTTTTTAAGGAAGATATCTTTCGATTGATGGTTTTGGCACTATTCTGTTGTTGTTTCAAATCGGCCAGCCAGGACCGAACAAAACTAGGCTTAATGTTGGTCAGAACAGTTTCCTCAAACTGAACTGTGACAAAGCTGAAAAATGAAACCAAGTCGGTTTCATAAGATACAAGGGTATGCTGGGAATATCTCTTTTGAAATTTCAGGTAATCTAAAAAAGCACGAATATGTTTTTCGGGAGGGATGGCCATAAAAAAAGGTAACCAAAGTTACAAAATAACCAAGGTTACCAATACAATATATTGATATAGCTAAATTAGCTATTAATCAAACTTTCCAGTAGCCAATTGTTGCTTATAGACTGCTTTCAACACCTCTGTACGACGTCTTACAGATGGCTTGGTAAAAGCCTGTCTTTCTCTCAGCTGAAGCAATACACGGCTCTTTTCGAACTTCTTTTTGTACTTCTTCAGTGCCTTGTCGATGTTTTCGCAATCTTTTGAATCAATAATTAACATGTTATAATACCTCCTTTGGTTAAAAAATACCCTCTTTAACGAGACGGGGCGCAAAGATAGGAGAAAATTTGATAAAATGAAAAAGTTTGAGATTTTTTAGAACTCATTGAAATACTATCCTTTAGCCTCTATTCCTACTCGATTTTTAAAAGCCAATATCTTTTTTTCCAAAAGATGCCAACTCAACACTGAGAGGGGCAATACCAGCAAAAAGCTTGTTAAAAAAAGCTCCGAAGGAGTCGTCGCAAAACGATAGTGGATCAGCAATTGTTGAACCGGGAAAGAAAAAATATAGACGCCATACGTGAAATCACCCCATTGACCGGACCGATTGGCAATTCCTTTTGCCTGAGCGAGGGCAATAACCAAAAGTGGTAAAATAAAAGGTTGCAAGAAAGTGAGATCAGTCATACACAATGAAACAATGCAAACCATAAATAATGCGAGTCCTGATCGGAACTTTAGGAAGCGATTCAAATCAACTTTAGTTACATAAACAATTCCTGCATTTATAAACAACAGGGCATAAAAAAAAGGCGCTTCAGAAAAATAGTGAAGAAAGGGATATTGTTTCCAAAAAAACGATAATAAAAATACCAGATTCAGTAACACGCCAAAAAGCAAATAGAGTTTTGCTGCGTATTTTTTAAATAGAAATAGGATGCCCACAAGAATATACAATCGTTCTTCTACAATCAAAGTCCACAAAGAACCATTGACTCCCTGGTCAGCAACATTGGAGGAAAAAACACCCGGCAACTTGAATTGGATACCAGCAGCAGGAAAAATGTTTCTACCATACGTCCAGGTGGAAAAACTAGAAAAATATTCAGTCAACGAAAGGGACGAAACCAAAGGACCCAAAAGCAGCATAGACAACATGCAAACAATGATGAGCAAAGGCTGAATACGTAAAAATCTTTTCCAACAGTAATGTAAAAAACTTTGAGCAGTGGCAGCGCTTTTCACAATAAGATAACCACTAATAGAGAAAAAAATACATAGCCCGACAAAAGAAAAATCATACCGATTTTGAGAAAGCCACATCAATGGCTCCTTAGAGGATAGGCCTAATAAATTAAAGGAGTGGGTAAATAAAATACAGCATGCAGCAAATAGTCTCAAAAAATCATAATTGTTTTGGAACCTTTCGTTTGCTGAGCGCATACAGTTGTTGTGTTTCTGATAAGCCATTAAATCTTTTTGCCCTTCATCGCCCCTGCAATGGCTTCATCCATGATGCGTTCGGCATAGGGCCTAGAAACATCGTTCAATGCTTCTATCTTTTCATGAATCAGGTCTTTATTGTCTAAAGTGATAGCCATCTGAAGGGCTTGCATGGCAGCAGCGGTTTGCAACATTTCTTCCTTTGTAAGTACCGATGCATTTTTTTGTAGAAATCGCTCTGTTGATTGTAGTAATTGCTCCCCTTCTGTTCTGGCTTCTGTCAACGCCCTAAGAGCAATGTCTTCTTTTGCATGGGTTATTGAATCCAGGAGCATTTTTTCTACCTGATCGTCTGAAAGACCCAGCTGTGGTTTTACTTCTATACTTTGTTCAATGCCACTTCTCAGCTCTTTGGCAGAAACCATCAGGATGCCATCAGCATTGATCAAAAAGCCCACTTCTACTTTGGGCAATCCGGCCGGCATGCCCGGAATATTTATCAAATTAAACTCAGCCAATTTGCGATTATCTTTCACCAAATCTCTTTCACCCTGAAATACACTAATACGCATACTTCCTTGACCATCCACCTGGGTAGTGTATTGTCGAGAAGCTTTAGAAGGAATTTTGGCATTGCGCGGGATCAACACATCCATCAATCCTCCAGCTGTTTCAATCCCTAAACTCAAGGGCGTAATGTCTAGCAATAAAATATCCTTGTTGTGGCCAGCCAACACATCTGCCTGAATCGCCGCACCCAAAGCCACTACCTCATCCGGGTTCACTGCATCGTGAACAAGTTTGCCAAAAAAATCACTGACCCTATGTTTCACGAAGGGCGTCCTTGTACTACCGCCAACCATTACAACTGTTTGGATATCGCTGGCAGAGAGGCCTGCATCTTTTAAGGCTTGTTTACAACACACCATTGTTTTAGCAATCAATGGCTCGATCAATGTCTCCAGCTCTTTTTTGGTCAACACCAAAGACAGGTCGTTGAGTTTATCTTCGAACACATCAGCTCCGGATAAATATATCTTGGCAGCTTCTGCTTTTACCCGCAACCCCTGTGCCAACAAAGAATTCCTGGACAATTCCTGTAAAGATATATTGGCTGCTTGAGCCCAATGAGCTACGATCGCCCGGTCAAAATCATCGCCGCCCAAAAAAGTATTTCCATTGGTAGACAATACTTCAAATACACCATCGAGCAATCGAAGAATAGAAATATCAAACGTACCGCCACCCAAATCATAAACTGCAATCAACTGAGGCTCTGTCGTTGCTTGATTGGCGCGATCCAATCCATAAGCCAAACTGGCCGCAGTAGGCTCATTGATGATGCGCAGCACATCCAGTCCTGCTAATTTTCCAGCATCCCGTGTGGCCTGTCTTTGCGCGTCATTAAAATAAGCGGGCACTGTAATGACGGCTTTGGTTACTGGCGTTTTTAAAATATGTTCTGCTCTTTGTTTGAGCTCAGCCAAAATAAAAGATGAAAGCTCAACAGGAGAATAAAACCGATCGCCCATTTTTACTTTGACCAGTTGATCAGTGCCATCGTCAATAATTTGATAGGCCAGTAACTGTCCTTCTTGTTGTATGTCCTGATACGTTTTGCCCATCAATCGCTTGGCCGAATAAATCGTTCGCTCAGGGGATATTTCAAGATACTTCTTGGCCTCCTCTCCAACGATCACATTGCCCGCTTCGTCGAAATAAATAACGGATGGAACCAGCGAACTGCTGTTGTGTTCCCTGAGTGCAATGGGCTGTTTGGTTTCAGGATGAATAATGGCTACCAAACTGTTGGTGGTCCCCAAATCAATTCCCACAATCATTTCTTCTTTCTGCAAACTACCGGTTGCAATATTGATAGCGATTTTAGCCATTGGTTGTTTTCTTAAATGCAAAGATAAAAACAATAAGGGACTGACTCATCAGCCAATCCCTTATTAACTCGTTTCGATATAAGATGCTTGTTTATCGCATCAGATACATTTTTCCGTAGCCTTTGTTGAAATATCGATCTGTCTGGTCACTGCCACCTGAATATTTATCAAGCGATTTTCCATTCAAATTGGTCAGAACCCTGTACAAATAAACGCCATTGGCTAATTTTTGTCCATACATATCGGTGCCATCCCATTTGTATTCGGTAATGTTCCTTCCTACGTGAATAGGACCTAATTCATCTTTGGTAATTTCTTTGACCACTTTACCAGTGATGGTGAGTATCTGTATGCGAATGTTTTGTGGAATTTCGGTTCCGGTCAACGTAAATACAAAAGCAGTGGAGCTGGTAAATGGATTGGGGTAATTGAGCAAATTCGAAATCATCGCCTTATTGATTACTGTGAAAATGACATGATAATCCAAATTGCCTGCTTTGTTCCCTACCACATCTTTACCACTTACAATCAACTCATAGTCTCCGTCTTCGGGGAAGTAAGGCATAAAATCAATGGTGGCAGCATTGTCGCCAGTTGCAAGATTGGCTGGATGAAAAACCATGGTGTCGCCAAAATAATAGGTATGAATAGACTGGTCAGGGAATCGAACTTTTACACCAATCAATGCCGTGTCTTTCAAGGCAAGGTATTGGCTTTCATCTTGCAGTTTGATGAATATATGAGGCTTGGAAGCTACAATATCCTTGTTTAAAATATGTACTCCGTCGAATGTAACATCCAGCAATGGATTGTATTGATCCGGGCGCACATAGAAGTCTTTGAACATTATGTTATTGAAGTGCGTTTGCTCCAATTGATCATTATTCGGATTCACTTCTACAAACAAGGTGTTGTTGCCCACATAAGACTTGGTATCAATATCGTACTGAATGGTGAGGGTGTCTCCAGCCAGCAGGATTTTTCCTTTGGGCAGGTTGACCGCATGGGGCACATTGTCTTTGTCGGTGATCACGAAATTGAATTTCATGGCGCTGTCAAAAGCCGTATTACTGATGTTCTTGAAAGCCAGCTTGAACAGAATCGGTTCACCTTGCTCCACTGTGTCTTTCATCTGGAACAAAACATTGGGTGCAACAGCTCCCTCAGGTACCGGATCGTAGTTCAATCTCCAGTACCTGAGTTGATATGGAGTAGCTTTTAAACTATCAGCATTATACATAGAGAGCTTGACATATGGATACTGCTGCGCATTTATAGAAGATATATCCAAATCTTGAATAGTTGAATCTATAGAAAACAAACTGGTTTCAACTCCGGCTTGGTCAATACCTATAATATTATAGTGTACGGAATCTTTTGAATTGTTTTCCAATGAATACCCTCTCCAATGAAAAGATTTCCATGTTTTAGCAGGGCCATAAACAGGAGAAGTAATCATTCCGTTTACTTTTGAAACTAGAAGTGGCAAGGTAACTGAAAGGACTTCATCGGATTGAAGACCTACCTGCTGATAACTAGACTGAGATTGGTCCTTTGTGAATTTGAATATAAAAGGAATATTTCTATAAAAAGAATCCAACTTGGTAAATCCATAATTATACAAAGTGTGATATAATGAGTTTCCAGTTCCGAGAATGGTTTGGTCAGCTTTCCAAGTATCTACATAAGCATTTGCAGAAGGATTATACAATAAATTATATACGATAATGTTTGCATTGCTAGGCATGGCATTAATGAAATTCATGATGGCCTGCCGTTGAGACAAAGTAGAGAAAGGAAATTCAAATTGCTTTTGCCTGGAACCCGAGCCAGGAGGATTGCTGCCGTAAGAACCACCAGGCGAATTGACCATCGGAACACCAGTTTGACCGTCAAGAACAATAAACTGCAATGTATTAAAAGAATTCCCCCAATTTGAAACTGGATCAGCATCCAGATTGATATAGGTAAACTGATAATCATTGGGCGGGTAATTACCGGTTGAAATCGACAAAGATTTGGTCATTGTCTGAAATGCAAATTTTCTATCCGGGGCAATTGAAATGTTTTGATCGAAACTGCTTTTCTGATGCTGATAATAATGAGACTGATTGAACCCATAACTGCTATTGGGTAAATACACAAAAGAGGAACTGTTCCATATGTAAGGATTGGCATTCAAAGGAACCATCGCCACACGCCAGTAATAAACCGTGCTATCTGAAAATGCCAAGTTGGAGGGGGCAAATGTTATGACACCCCCTACCCCTGTTTCATTGTATGATTTCTTGAAGCCAGAATTGAACAACTCAGTGGTATCGATTTCCATTACATACTGACGTGTTCCACTGATGGGATTGGCCGTGCTGGCTACAAAAGAAATGTTCTGCTGATTGACAATAGAAAAATTATAGGGATACACCGGACGCAATTCATCCTCAAATATGTAAAAATTCTTGGTCAGCAAATTATTGGTTTCGTATTGTTCATCAATTTTATTGGTATAATCGAGATGAACTATCAATTGATTCAAGCCTTTGTCTGTATTGGGCACGATGGGCACTACCAAACTGATGGAATCTTCATTTCGAATCGTTGGGATGAGCGCATCGTACAATACTTTTATAGAATCATTGGGCAATTTTCTTTTTACAGAAACCCACATCGAATCCCCCACTGCCTTACCAATGTTTTTCATGTTTATTTTGACACTGAAACTATTATCTGCTACGGTGATGATGTTGGGACTAATTTTGACCATTGGGTCTTCAATAACATAATCAGGCTTTTCGAATGCATTTATTTTGAGCGCGGGATCTCCATGCAAATTGATTTCTTCTAAATGGATACGTGTATAGAAATCGAGGTTGGGATCATTACCGCCCAGATCATCTGTAACCTGCCTGATCTGATTACCAATCGTGTTTCCGTACATTGTTTTGGAGAAAGCCGTGTACAAAGAGGTATTATAAAAATTCAAGAAGGGAGGAATACCAAAGTGGGTATCCGCCAGAAAGCCGATACTGCCTCGTTGATTGGCCAAAATATACTTTTCAGAAATGGTCATAGATCCAGCTACGCGCTGCGGATCATAAATATAAAAATTACCTGCACTGCAACCACTCACATTGAAGAAAGGATATTTTCCAGGATTGTTGTAGGCATCTGGATTGCTCAAATTAAATTCGAATGTATTGGCAGAAGAGTGCCCAAAATAACCGATGAATCCAAGTCCTTCGGCAAACAAATCTTCAATCCGCTGGCTGCTTACCTGCTGCACCGCTCCACTGGAAGTTTTGGAAAAAGTTTCCACCTTTCCGCCATATAAAGTATCCTCCGCAAGCGCCTTGTACAGGCTCATGTAACTTAAGAAAGACAAATTCTCACTGCTGTCTTTTCCCCCGGCAATGTGCAGGATGTTTTTCATCCAGTTTTTATCATTGATACTTGGGCTGGTGGTGCGTTGAGCTGTTTCATATTCTTTTATCTTGACAAAGTAGTGATTGACTTCAGTAGGTGTAATGGCCCCCAATCTGCCAACAGAAAGGGCATGCGCAACTAGTCCTGGCTCTGCAGTCAATAACCCGTCTGACGCAGGCCATCCAAAAGTGGGCACTAAGTCTTGCTGTTGACAAAGGGGATTGGATTCATTCAGTTTTTGGTCGATGTAATTCACCCCCCTGCCGATTAAAAAAAGATAACCAGGCTTCACGGCAAACTGCAGGTTGGCGTAACGAACGAAATCCCTGATAGCAGCAGGATGATGCTTGATGCCAAAGCCGAACTGATCAGTCAGTTCATTGATATCATATACCTTGGCATTGTATCCACCTCCCGCAACAGAACTCCGATACTGTCTGTATTGATCAACATAATTATTTCCATTGCCATCGTTGTACAAAACCGGATGACTGACAATGAGGTAATCTCCTTGGTTATTGGTGGCAGAAAGGTTAATAAAATTACGAGTAGTAACAGAAGCAATTTGTTGCAGATTCTCCTGACTCATTAAAATGTATTTCCTGCTCAAATTGGAGGGAGGCAACAAAAATTTTACTTTTCCTGGAGTGGAGGCGATTTCACCTACATACCTGTTGCCATTGGTGAGGTCATATAAAATGGGCGCTGATGTACCATAATTAAAATTGTCAATGACCAAATAATTGCCGGCAGGGGCTGCAGCCAATTCAAATGGAAAATACCGTGCATTGCCAAAGTTAAAAGTAGCCGGATACGTCATTCCCACACTCGCTACCACAATTCGATCGGTAGAAACAGAAGAGTTGCCGTTGATGTATACTTGTGCAGTAGAAGTATTTGGCAGCAAAGACAACGGAAGGTTTTGAATATTTATTTTTTGGTATTCAAAGTTCGACATTGAAATGGGATTGCTGTATGGAAGCGCAGTGATCTCATTTTGAAAAAGTTTGATTCTTACATTTCTGGAATTGGGTGCGCAACCCACCAGGTTTACCCGTAGCGAAAGACTATTGGCCGGGCCGCCGCCATACACACTTAAATCGGTAAATTCCTTGAGTAAATCAGTAGAAGGACTAACTGAATTGCTTGACCAGCCTTCTCCAGGATCATACGCAGAGGAATACACGTATTCTCCAATCACCCTTGCCTCTCCACGATTGATTTGCTCATTGTAATAATAATCCACGCTGCGCATGAAATACACATCCGGACTAGCAGCGCTGGGCGCCGTATTGGCAGCAGAAGCATACCGAAGATTGGAACCGGTAGCGTTGATGGTTAGAAAATAAGACGCTGTGTCTGTTTCCAAACTATACCGATCAGCCAATTGAAAATCCGGATTTCTGTACAAAGCCTTGTCGGGTTTTCCGTCGTTCATTTGACCCCAGAACTCTATGTAATCCGAAGGACCGAGGGGCGTATTGGCTACCGACGTGTATAGTCTCACCTCTTCTCCGTTTCTCCACAATTGAAAATAATTGGCATTCACTGCACCCAAACCCACAGCAGATAAAGCCGATTGAGGAATACGACACAAAGTGTCTTTGGTGATTTTGAAAGTATAGTACGTTTTGTTGTAATCAATCCAACCATTGTTTAGCTGTGCATTTGCAAAGCCACTAGATAGAATGAAAAACAGTATGAGAATATTTTGGCGCATAGTATTTTAATTAATCCTCTTTTCTTTTTACAAAATTGACTTTGATTGAAAAAACATGAGAATACAATGGATTGTTTTGGTTAGCAAGATTGGTAAAAGCATAATCGATTACCAAATTTTTGATAACAAATCCAGCACCGATACTGGGCTGAAAAATCCAGACTTTTTTCTGATTCAGGGTATCGGCATCCGATAAGGCCCTCTGAAAATTCGTAATGCCTGCTCTCACAAAAAATACATCTTTGATGGCTGCTTCCATGCCGACGTGTGGATCAATACTGACGGGCCTGGAACTGATCAGGGTGTTGCGTTTTCCATCAAAAGTAAGATCGAAGCTGCCTTCTGCCAGCAAGCGAACTGAGGAACCTACCTTGAACCGATACCCCCCACCCAGCACCAATCTGGGGGCTGTCATTTCTGTGGAGCGAACCGGAATATCATTGTTGGTCAAATACAATACTTCTTTTTCTCTGTCAGAAAATTTAAAGGACCATGCATTGAAAGTAGTGGTGATGTCTTTGGCCATCAAACCCAATTCCCATTTGCCTTTTTTCATTTGTATACCCGCATCAATTCCAAACCCCCATGCACTGGCAAACTTACCCACTTTTCGATGAATGATTTTGGCATTGACGCCCGCATGTATCAATTGATTGTTTAGAAGCGGAAGATTTTGGGCAAATGAAAACAGAAAAGCATAGTCTGCAGAAGAAAAGGTTTGGATGTTGTTGTAATTGATGCTGCCATCAGGCTCTACCAAATATAATGTATTGGGAATATCATCCACCGCAAAACGCAGCAAAGAGAAACCGAGTGTTCTTTTGTTTTCTTGCACAGGAACTGCCACCGATACAAAATCGTATTTGGCGATACCGGCAAAATAATCAGCGTGCATGATGCTGCCATTGATGTTGTCTTGAACACCCATCAAACCAGCCGGGTTCCAATATCCGGCCGTTGCATCTTGAACACTGGCTACCTGAGCACCTCCCATGGCCAAAGCGCGTGCGCCCGCACCAATGTTTAGAAATTCGTTGGAGTATTTTCTGAATTGAGCCGAAGTGACATTCGGCAACAATGAAAAAGCGGTTACAAAGAGAAACAGGAATCGAGCCATGTTAGTGTTTACGAATTAAGGTGCTTCAATAGAAAAGAAACATGCAGGCATAGCCCACTATGCTCTTTATCAAATTTACAACTAAAACACTTTCAACTTGCCACTATTTTACACTCAGGAGCGCTGTTTTTTAATCGTTCCAACCCCAGGTAGCGTTTTCATGCTGGTGGTTGCTCTTTAGATTAATCCACCTTTGCAAAAGCTTTTTCAACAGGATCAATGCATTGTTCTTTTTTTTACTCATTTTTGCAGAGATATTCGAATTGAAATCACTTTCAAATATGACCAACTTTATACAAGAATTGAGATGGAGAGGAATGATCCAGGACATAATGCCTGGAACTGAAGAGCAATTGCTAAAAGAATGCACTACTGCTTATGTTGGGTTTGACCCCACTGCAGACAGCTTGCATATTGGAAGCCTGGTTCCAATTTTACTGTTGGTTCATTTACAAAAAGCCGGCCACAAACCCATTGCGTTGGTAGGAGGAGCTACAGGAATGGTGGGAGATCCGAGTGGAAAAAGTGAAGAGCGAAATTTACTCAGCGAAGAGGTGCTTCAAAAAAACATCGTGGGCGTTCGGGCTCAATTAGAGAAATTTTTAAGTTTTGATCCTGCCCTACCCAAT
>CANGBQ010000048.1 GCA_947451985.1 Chitinophagaceae bacterium
TAAGTTGCCTCCGCCATTGACCAAAGTACCAGGCTGAAGGATGGCTGTCAATCCGGTCACACCGGAGGAAGTCACCGCAGGGCCCGGTACAGGATAAGTAGCTCCATTCCCTCCTGTATAAGGCACATTGGCTGAACTGCTAAAAATAGTATTGACATATGCTGTTCCAGAAAACGTAGCTTGGTTGCACAGCAAACTTGCCACGGCAGGCAATACAGGGCCTATATCATTAATCGTCAAGCTCAATGTACAAGATTGTCCCCCTATGCTGATGGCAAAATTGGCGGTACCTGTCGATGTCGGAGTTCCCACCACCGCGTAGGTTAGGGTGCCCGATCCATTGGCAAGTGTTCCGGGCTGAAGCGTGGCTGTCAAGCCTATCACACCTGTAGAAGCGATGGCGGAATCTGTCGTGTAGGCCAATCCGTTACCTCCCGTGTATGGAACAATAGCTGTTCCAGAATAAGATGTATTGACGGTAGCTGGATTGGAAAAAGTAGCTGTATTGCAAGATAAATTCGTCACCGTAGGGACTGTTGGAACAGTGTTGTTGACCGTCATACTCAAGGTGCAGCTTTGTCCTCCTAGTGTAATGGCAAAATTGGCTGTGCCTGAATTCACTGGGGTGCCTGTAATCGTATAATTCGCTGTCCCTGCACCATTGGCAAGTGTACCCCCTACCAGTGTAGCCGTTAAACCTGTTACACCCGTTGAACTGATGGCCGAACCTGCCGAATACGCCACCCCATTTCCACCGGCATAGGGAACAGTTGCGGTTCCAGTGTATGCTGCATTGACAGTAGCTGAAGCAGAAAAAGAGGCACCGGCACAATTCAATGAGGCAATTGTTGGCGAAAAAACAGCATTTCCAACCACAAATTGACCCATCATTCCTTCATCTTCATGCAATGAAATATGACAATGAAACATGAACGGATGGACATTATCAGCATAGTCATCAAACTTAGCAATGAACTTTACGGTCGATTGGCTGGGAACATACACAACATCCTTCCAGCCGGCTTGCGCAGCAACGGGCGCTACTCCATTAACAGAGAGAATATTAAATTCCACATCATGAATATGAAAAGGATGTCCAAAATTTCCAGAGTTTGTAATCTGCCAAATTTCAGTTTGATCAAGTGGAATAGTATAATCGTTATAGTTGATATTAAACAATCTGTGATTCAGCAGAAAGGTAGCACCCGGAATACTTGCAATCATAGTATCACTAATGGTTAAATAGCGCGTAACATTTGCATTGGCAGCAGGAATGGTATTGATGGTGGTTAATGCAGTCGGAATAGTAGTAATTGGATTGTTCGTTTGGGTTCCAATATTTAGATGCAAGACATTAAAGTCAATCCTTGCCAAGGCATTTGCAAACGGACCATTAGGGAATACATCACCGCCAGGGGTCTGTTGCGATAAGGTAGAATTATAGGCTTTTAAATTAACAGTGGTTCCTGACTGTCCCGAATAATTAACCAATATTTCAATTCTTTCACCGGCATGCAACAAGTACCTGGTCAAGGCAACAGGAGCACTCAACAAGCCCCCATCAGAAGTGATTACATAAAAAGTACGATTATCGCTGAATCCTAAATTATACGAACGCTCTATTGCGGCATTCAAAATTCTAAACCTGACTACCTGAGCAGGAATTGTATACTGTGGACTCAGCACTCCATTTACCATTGAGCTATCGCCATATGCCACAACACTGAATTGATTGGAAGTAGTAAAATCCCTGTCTGTCAATACCAATGGAATGTCATCAATTCCATATTTTCTGGGTAGCGGCAATGCTGACTCAATGGAATCCCTCACAATAATTAATCCCCCAATACCTTTGGTCATTTGATCCTGGGTCATTTCATGTAAATGCGGATGATACCAATAGGTAGCTGCATTATTGGTTACTTTCCAGAATGGTTGCCACAAGGTGCCCGGAGGAATCACCTGGTGAGGTCCTCCATCCATCACTGCCGGCAAATGCATGCCGTGCCAGTGGATGGTGGTGGAATCATTCAGCAGATTGGTGACATTCATGTGAACGGTTTCTCCTTTGTTTAAAAACAAAGTAGGCCCCCAGAAAGCGCTTTTGTTGATGCCACCTGTAATGGTTTGCTGACCGGGCCGAATCTGTTTGAAGGTGTCCTTGATTGCCAAATTAAAATTGGTTCCGGACAAAGTATCAGGAATCCATAAATTATTGTATTGCGCAGAAGCAGGTCTGCCCAATAGAAAAAATATGGAGGCCAAACCAATAAATACAGTTTTTTTCATGAAAACGATTTTATAAAAACTTTGATTAATTAAAGTAATCAACCATACACATTAATTCATTTGGGGCGGCGGTGGTCCGTCAGGTCTTTGCCCCCCTTCCATTCCAGGGGGTGGTGGACCAGGATGATGGGGACGCCCTGGAGGAGGTCCATCGGGTCTATCACCACTTTCCATTCCAGGAGGCGGCGGACCAGGATGATGGGGACGGCCGGGTGGTGGTCCGTCAGGTCTTTCAGCTCCATTCATCCTGGGCGGTGGCGGAGGGCCCAAACGACGAAGGGTACGAGGCCCTTTTTGACCAGGTCTTTCAATAGCATCTGAATGGTCCGATTCGTTTTGAGGAGACCACATACCCAATTGTCTTAGTGCATCATACAATTGATTTATTTGCGAGGGTTTGCAAATTGCTTTCAATTGCTTGAAGCTATTGAATACATGCACATCGATTGCTTCCTGGATGGCAGCGGATTGTGCTGCCTGGGATTCTATTTTTTCGGCGCTAACGGTATCCGCTTGCAGCAAGCCGAAGAATGCCGACTTAGATGCTTTCAATGCTACATCCAAACTATCTAAAGTCGCAAAATGTGCAGGTGCTATTGCATTGAATTGAACTTGTTGTGCGCTATCTAGTGAAAGATGGTCAATCAAAAACTGACCCCTTGATGACTGCTCCCTGGGGGCTGGCTCTGGCGGTCTTCTGTGATGATTCATCCTCATCCACATAATGGCAGTAAAGACAGTGTTTGCAATAAGCAGGATAATTACCAATCCTGTTATCCATTTGTTTTTATTGTTGGACATCATAAAGATTGCTTGTATAATTGGTTAAATGATATTCTTTCGAAAATTGAGTTAGGTTGGCGGCTTCGTTGCTGGCGGTTGAATCAGTGGATGGTTTCATTGCACTCCATAACATGATCGTATTCATCAGGATTAGCAATGCAGTAGCTGCCATCAGCAATATGGGTTTCAAAAGCAGTACTGGCTCGCTGCGTGCCAGCAATGAAATGGAGTTCAATACTTTGGCCTTGAAATGAGGCGACGGTGAAGCAGGCTGCATTTGATCAATGCTTTGCATCACTTCATCCATTCTAGAATTAACGGGCACTTTCATGGTGTTCATTTATGATAAATAATGCTTTTTTAATGTTTGTTGCAAATTCTCTTTTGCTCGCTGAATCAAACCCTCCATACTTTTGACGCTTTTGCCCATGATCAAACCAGCTTCTTGATAACTCAATCCCTCTGCTTTAATCAATACAAAAGCGATCCGTTGATTTTCTGGCAAAGATTGCATGGCTTTGAAAAGCATGGAAGCATTTTCTTTGTGGGCCAATGCTACCCCGGGATGATGGAACTCAGCTAGTTGATCAGCCTGATGGTCGAGACCTATCAAGTTTTTAAAATACCCGATCGCTTTTTTTGCCTTCTTCTTTCTCTCCCATTCCAGTGATTTGGTCACCGCAATCCGGTAAATCCAAGTGGAAATCTTGGCCTCTCCCCTAAAACCCCCCATGCTTCTGTATACTTGTAAAAACACCTCCTGGGCTAAATCTTCTGCATCCTGGGCATGTTGAGTAATACTGACAATCGTATTGTATACAGGCTGCTGGTAACGGTCTACCAACTGCGCAAAAGCATGTTGGTCGCCGCTTTTAAGCAAATCGACAAAATCGGATGGTTCAGCCAAACAAACTGGTTTAAAGATTAGATGCGATGTGGGAGGAATTCCTTCGCGCTTTGCGAAACAAATTTAGCCTGTTTTGGCATTGGCTACATACCCCGGATGAAAAAGCAGGCTGGCCTCATTTTTAGAGAGCAATACATGCCCGTTAGGGGTAATCAACTGCCGAATGGCAGCTTTTTTTAACAACTCAGACAAAATCAAATCTGCTTCTGCATCGTTGGTATCGGTAAGAAATTTAAACTCTTTTTTGGTGATGCTGGGATATTTACTGAATACTTCTATAGCCGACAACTTCAAGTCTTTTTTGACAATCAATGGATTCAGTTTCAGAATGACTCTTTCAAAAGATTCATAGGTTTGTGCACCTACTAAGTATTCTTTGATTTCATTGTTCACTTTGAAAATAAAAGTAGGCAATAAGTTGATGCCCATTTCTTTGGTCATCTGCAAGTCTTCGTTGAAGAATTGTACGGCACTCTTGTTGAGGTCCCTCATCAATCTAGCGGCATCCAATCCTACATCGTAAGCTGCTTTTTTAAGCACATCCAATCGGGTAATATTATCACTTTCAATGAAAATCAATTCATTCATTCTTCTCAACAATAAAATTGACTTATCGATGTCTTGCAATTGTGCTGCCTTAAAGGCAATGGAAGGGGAATACGAGGATTCCAGCGGATCTTTTTTCCAAATAGAGGCATCAATGGGCATACCCGACTTTGCTCCTTCCTCATTCCAGTGACTGTATACATCGGAAGGCGAAGTGATGCCCAATCGATTGAAGTTCTTCCAGGAAGGCAACAAGCCAGCCATCACATATTTAAAATCGATGCTATTGCCATAGGTTGATCGAAGCTTTCTTAATTGTGGCTGAATGGTCCAACAGGTTGAACAAATAGGATCGGTGAAATAAATGATTTGAATGTCTTTTCGTGCATCGGAAGGCTTGGGTAATATTTTTTTTTGGATCAAGGGCAATTCAATGTGATCGTCATCAATTTGCTGCGGGTGCAAAAAATCAAATTTTAATTTTCTGCCCAAATCAAGGTGTTCCGAGACGGCTGTTATTCTCTTCTGATAAAATTTTTCAAATGCTCGAATTGCGTCATGCGGAAATTCATCCATGGTCATGGCCAGCAGGTCTGCATCAAACAACGCATTGGTAACGCCGGCACTGGTAAAGGGCACAGCCAAATGCGCTGCATCTCCCATCAATACCACATTGTTGACATGAAAGCTAGGCAACGGATCAAAATCACGGGTATTCCACAAATAGGTGGAAGAAAAATCGGTAGCGTCAAGCAACTCATTGATCACCGGAGGGAAATCTTTCAGTACATGCTTTGTGAAGGAGGCTAAATCCTGTGGGTGATCCAAGGGCTGGTCCACCAACTGTGTATCAAACTGATTGAACCAAATGATTTCAGTATCCGAAAAAGGCATAAACCCGATGGAAAGTCCTTTGTCCGAACTTTGGTATTTGGTGAATACGCCTTTATACGCTTTACACAAAGCCGGATGATGGGCAATCCCCAAAATTTCCTGCACCTCTACTTTAGTGAATGCTGTTTTTCCAAACAATTGCTCTCTCACCTTGGAATTGGATCCGTCAGAACCAATAAAAATGTCTCCGTATTCCGTTTCTCCATTTTCAAACACAGCAGCCACTGCTTTTCCATTCTCATATAAAAAATGAGAAAACACCCTGTTGAAACGCATCACAGATGGACCAATCACACTCATCAAAGAAACCACTAGATCCACCCTTTTCATACATTGCCAGGGATCCATCTTCACATATTTCACTTCGGTCTCGTTGGGTCTTTTCAAGATAAATGTATCTATCAAATCACCGGGAACCGACAAAGATTCATCATTGAGTATTTTGGTCAAAATAGAAATGCCATCTCCATGAAGCATAAAAGCATTACCCATCGTCGGGGTGGTTGAACATCTTTCATTGATGACAACCTCGTGTCCTTTCCGTTTCATGATAATGCCAAAAGCGACACCGGCAATACCTCCTCCAATGACTACAATTTTCATCGGCTGGAAATGGTTTGGTGAATGCGATCAAATGCTTCTACAAGAATGGATTCGGAAGTAGCAAAGCTGAATCGAATATAGCCTTCAGCACCCTGACCAAACCATTCTTTCAATCCGGGCACGATGGCCACTTTTGCTTTTTCCAACAACAATGCATGTATTTCTTTACTGGACAATCCTGTTTGTTCAATATTGGCAAAAGCTACATAACACCCTTCTGGGGCAATGCATGAAAATCCTTGGATTTGTTGAATAGAGGCAACACACAGATCCCTCATTTTTTGCAAGTGCATCAGAAAGGCTTGCAGCCAATCATCAGCCAAAGTCAGGGCTGCATGGGCAGCTACTTGTCCAACCACATTGGCTCCATGAATGGTAGATTGATGAAGAGAAGCAGCAAACAATTGATTGAACAATTCTTTGTTTCGAGTAGCCACGATGCCGATTCTCATTCCAGCCAAACCATAGGATTTGCTAAATCCTGTCACAATCACTGTTCTTTCGCTGATAGAGGAATGCAAAGAAGCGATGCTGGTATATGAATGGGGCGTAAAAACAATATCGCTCCAGATTTCATCAGATAAAATAATCAATTGATGTTTTTGGGCGATGTTGGCTAGTTGCTCTAATTCTTGTTTGGTGAACACTTTTCCGGTAGGATTCAGCGGATTACACAAACAAATCATTTTGGTTTTGGAAGTGATCAAGGTTTCCATCTGCGCAAAATCCACCACTTCGGTACCAGGCGGAATGGCAAATGAAACGGCTGTAGCACCGACAGTTTCTATTGAGTAGCGAAATAAAAAATCAACCGGATCAAATATGATGGCTTCATCGCCGGGGCGTAAAAAAGTTTTGCAAGTTAGGTAAATACCAAAAGCAGCACTGTCTACCGGCAATATCTGACTGGGGTCTATTTCATGGTTTCTTTTGTTACTGAAAAAAGCGGCCATGCTTTCCTTGAAAAAAGGGAGGCCTTCGGCTGGGCCATAATTAAAATATCGCTTGGACACATATTGCTGCACCGCTTCATGAATGACAGGAGCACAGGGAAAATCCAAATCGGCTGCTGTCAGCGGTATCACTCCTTGGGGTACAGCAGCCCAACGCAAATTATACGCGCGTTGCAAAAGAGTCTGTTGGTCGATATCGGATGATTGGAACAAATGAATCGGTTTGGGATTACATAGTTATCAAATTAATCTAAATTATTGACATTGAAGGAATTCAATTATGTCTAAATAAGTAGTTATACGTAGCAATAAATCATGCAAACCCCTAGCTTCTTGATCGGCATATGAAGGCTTGAGGATATAGACGTATCTTTACAGCTCAATCGATTGTCATGGATGTACAAATTCATCCTTCCTGGAAAAAAGTACTGAAAAACGAATTCAACAAAACCTATTTTCAGCAAATCGCTACGTTTTTAAAGACGGAGAAAGCACAAGGAAAAGTGATCTATCCTCCCGGACCGCTAATTTTCAATGCTTTCAATACCACACCTTTTGACGAAGTTTCAGTCGTCATCATCGGCCAAGACCCTTACCATGGACCTGGGCAGGCACATGGCCTTAGTTTTTCTGTTCCAACTGGCATCAAACCACCCCCTTCTTTGGTCAATATTTTCAAAGAATTAGAAAAGGATATGGGCATCAAAATGCCTTTACTGTATGGCAATCTGACCAAATGGGCCGAACAGGGGGTTTTGTTATTAAATGCAGCGCTGACGGTCAGAGCAGGCGAACCTTTTAGCCACGCCAAGTATGGTTGGGCAGATTTTACAAACGCGGCTATAGAAGCCATCTCCGATCAAAAAGAAGGAGTGGTATTCTTGTTGTGGGGAAAGTTTGCTCAAGAAAAACAAGTTCTCATTGATGAAACCAAACATTTTGTCTTGAAAGCAGCGCACCCCTCTCCTTTCTCGGCTGAAAAAGGATTTTTTGGTTGTAAACATTTTTCCAAAACGAATGAAAAATTGATGCAAATGGGGAAAGATCCGATTGATTGGAAATTAATTTCTTAATACTCACTGAAACGCATACATGAATATTTTTAAAAACATTTTTGCCCGAATCTGGGCCCTGTGGGGATTGCTGAGTTTTGTAGCAACATTTGGCATTATTTTCTTGCCCTCCATGGCTAGCTATTTGTTTACAAACCACCCCAAAGGACAACGATATTTTATCTGGATTTCGAAAATATGGATGCGCAGTTGGCTGACCCTGATTGGCTGCCCACTCAGGATTACCGGCCTGGAAAATTTTTCACCGAATCAAAATTTTATTGTGGTATTCAATCACAATTCCATGCTCGATATTCCTTTGTCTTGTCCGTTTGTTCCCGGCGCCAATAAAACCATTGGCAAATCTTCCTTGAGCGCCATTCCTATTTTTGGACAATTTTACAAACGAGGAGCTGTTTTGGTGAATCGTTCTGATGAAAAAAGCAGAAGAAAGAGTTACGAAATGATGAAGACAGTGTTGCAGCAAGGCATGCACATGTGTGTATATCCGGAAGGTACGCGCAACCGAACCGAACTATTGCTCAAACCTTTTTTTGATGGCGCTTTTAAACTATCCGTTGATACCAGGAAAAAAATCATCCCCTGCATCATCAGCGGAACGAAAAAAGCTTCGCCCATTGACCGTACTTTTTATTTATGGCCCACCGGGCTTCGCATGCATTTTTTACCTTCCATCGCTCCCGAACATTACAGCGTGAAGGAGCTGAACCATAAAGTGCATGAAGAAATGCTGAAGGCAATTGACCGAATCGGTCTTTGATTTACAGATCGTAGAAATACCTTGTTCGGTTCACCTTGATGTCTTTCAGCATACCCGACTTGGGACTGATGTTGATGGTGAAATATTTGTACTTTCCTACCGGCGACAATACGATGGACATTTGCCAGCAATGTAAATCCCTGGAAAGGTTCATCGAGAGCATTCCAATTTCTTTTAGGGAAATGTTATAAGAACCGGTAAGGCCCAGTTTCCATTTGGGTGTCATGTTGATGGATCCATTGAAATTCACATCCTGGTTGAACTGCGTGTTGAAGCGACCGGTGCTCGTATTGAAAGTGGTTTTACTGAAGCGAAGGGAATAAGCAAGGTTCAGGTCCCAAGGAATAGAAAAGTCCACATAATCACCCGGATTTTTTTGGATATCTGCCATAGCCGCATCGGTCGGCATACCAGCTGAGTTGTTCAGCCCATTTAAATTGCCCAATCGGTTTGACCGGGTATTGTTAGTAGTGGATTTGCTCTTGTCTCCTCCACCCGATAATCGGCTTTGCAAAGAAATCCCTCCACTTTTCAAATTGCCTAAAGAGACTGGTTTTTTTGTCCAGATTAATTGATCCAATCTTCTGCCTTGACTATTGGTTATATAAGGGTCAAACTGAGCATTGGCAGTGATATTGATCTTGTCAAAGAGATTGCTTCGGGCAGAAACAGAAAAAGTACTCAATTTAAATGAATCAGCCAGAAAATTATAAGCCCCATTGATAGAAAGCCCATCAATCAAAGACACCTTCTTTAATCCACTTTCACTGGTGTCTTTATTATTTCGAACTTTCATTTGAAGCACATTGTCTATACCAAAATTCAGCCCACCAAATCTTCCTTCCGAAAAAGATCCAAAAATACTGCGTTGAAAATACGTATACCTGGCAGTGTGGCCGAATGAATCGACTTGAGTGGTATAGTAATTGTGCGCATTCATGTTGGGCTTGTAATTGGCGGATATAGAAGGCCTGATTTCGTGCCGAATGGCTTGTACCTTGCTCTTTTTATTGAATCCGAAAGAACCAAAAATGCGCGTACTCAAGCCGATTCCAAAATTCATGTCTCTGGCAGAATAAAACCCTTTCTGTATCGTAGTGTCCAGTTTTTTATTGACAGCATCCCAGGATCGAGTGAATTTTTCCTGATACCATTTCTCTTGATAACTAACGGAGGGGGACACCTGAACAGGACCCAATGACGGAAGCGATAATGAAATGGGCACATTGTGATTGGCACCCCATTGAAAATTGTCTTTCAATTGATACGTAATGTTGGAAGCAGTATCATAAAAGGAAGAAGCGCTTCGAGCGGTTGTATTGAATGCGATGCCAAGATTCTCGTACCATTTTCTGGCACCAACACCTTCCTTGCTGCGAAATGGATAGAGGGTATTGACATTAAAAGCAATGTCTGGCAAATTAAGATTGATCAATTTTTGAGTGGTGTTTTGGTTGTGGTTGGCACTCACTGATATATTGTACGGTTTGTCTTTCCATACTTTTGAATAGGTAATGGAAGAACTCATCTGATTGGTAAAATTGCGCATCGGACTGTTGGGCACCAATGAATTGAACTTGCTACTCCCTGCATTGACATTGGCACTGAAAGTGACACCTGGTCTTGCTTTTGAGTCGGCAGTGTGAGACCACCGAATATTAAAAGTATTGGAAGCGGCATAATCAGGGTCCCCTTTGAATCCTTTCTTGAATTTTTGCATATCAAGAGAAAAATTGCCCTGGTAGCGGTAGCGTTTTAAGTAGCGAGGCGACAGGTTCATTGTCCATCCTCCATAGGAATAAAGCGTACCCCGGGTAACAACATCCCAGTTATCACTCAGCACTTTGTAATATCCAATCCCTTCCAATGCCAAACCAAGCTGATCATTTGCCGTAAAGCTGGGTGCTATCAAACCAGAATGCCTACCCTGGTTTAATGGATAGATGCCAAAGGGTAGAACAATTGGCAACGGCACCCCTTCTATCTCTGGATGAACCGGACCTGTAATTGCAAATTTTTTATTAATGAATTTAATTTTATCACTGACAAAGGCAAAATGCGGCGTATCCAAATTACAAGTGGTAAATCTTCCTTGTTTGGCATAAAAAATATCCGCATTCATTTTTTTGATCTTCTGTCCATAAACGAACATCTCCCCTTGCTGGGTATATGTCCCTTTGGTAAGTCCTTTCCCTGTTTTCATATTGAACCGAATGGTATCACTGACCGATTTGAAATCAGCTTGCTGAAAACTGGGAAAAGCAATCACTTTTCCGGTGCTGTCCTTGGTAAGATAAGCCGTCACCAAATTGGTCTGCTGCTCGAATTCGATAGAAGGTGCGGTTAAATCATTGTCCATGTAAACCACATTGGATGTTTTGCCGTATAACAAAAGTCTTTTATGCGGTATATCAAATACCATTGAATCATCTGCATGGTGTGCAACAGGTGCAGACAGGGTATCTTTGGATGTTTTGAAAGAAAGGGTGTCTATGGTGGAACGAAGTTGACCGAGGCCCGAAGGAATGGTGTCATTCGTTAAGGGTTTGTAAAAAAAAACATGAGCGCTCGTAAGTGCCCCTGTATCAAGGGATATGAAAGCAAATAACAACCACATGGAACACCACGATAATATGTTTTTTGCCTTACCTTTGTTAAGATTGTTCATAGCCTTGAGGGGCAAAAATAACCATATTAACAGAATGTATATGTGAATTAATACACAAATACATATCCCATTCCAAAAACCCAAGATAACCGAATGCCAAAGTCTATTTTTCTGATTGCAGCCACTTTTGCATTGATTCTTTTTTATCCCAATGCTTCCTTCAGTCAGCAACCCAAAAAATTAAGAACCATTGTAGTAGATGCCGGACATGGTGGCTCCGATTTTGGTGCCATTGGGCAATATGAGAATTCTCTTAGATCTAATGAAAAAGATGTGACGCTGGCCATTTCCAACAAATTGGTAGCAGAACTCAAAAAGCAATTGCCTGAAATCAATACCATTCCTACCCGAACCACCGACATTTTCCAAAATGTAAATGACAAAGCAAAGTTGGCAAATGATTTCAAAGGAGATTTATTTATCTGTATCCATGCAGATTCAGGACCATTAAAGACAGGCCACAGACAAACAGGCACCAGAATGGTTACCAGGCATAAAGTAACCTACAAAGGGAAAGGAAGAAGAAAGAAAAAAATA
>CANGBQ010000049.1 GCA_947451985.1 Chitinophagaceae bacterium
AAAACACTGCCATATCCGGGTGTCTTTTTTACCAGCAAAATGGGCAGGCGCAACACCTCTCCTTCTTTGTCAACCCATCTAGAAATATTCATGCGAATAGCTTGCTGATACAAAGCATGGACATCAGCAAATCGACGCAAATTGTCCAACAAATTGGATTCAACCGCCGGAAATACTTTCTCTATGGATGGAATCAATTCATTACGAAAAAAGTTGCGGGTGTATTGATTAGTGGCGTTGGAAGTATCTTCTCTCCAATTGAGTTGATGCAATTGCGCATAATCACGCAAGTTCTCTTTGGTGGCAAACAACAAAGGACGAACCACCTGAATACCAAAAATATGATCCTTGGATAAAATGCCTTGCAAACCATTGATGCCGGTCCCCCTGAAAAAATTCATCATCAAGGTCTCGATATTGTCGTTTGCATGGTGGGCGGTCAATAGAAAATTTGCTTGTACTTCCTTTGATTGCATACACTCAGCAAACCATTCATAGCGCAGTGTCCGGGCAGTTGATTGAATATTAGTCTTTTCCCCCACATTCGATTGCAGATCAAATTTCTTGGCATATACCGGCACCTGGTATACTTTTCCAATTGCCTGAACGAATTGTTCATCCGCATCACTGTCTGCCCCCCGCAACTGAAAATTGCAATGAGCCATCACAAAGTCAAAACCGGCAGCTTTGCACAAATGGCACAATACAACTGAATCCAGCCCGCCACTGACGGCAACGAGCAAGCGATTCCCTTGATTGAAAAGAGATTGCTTTTGAATGTTTTCCAGAAATTGATTCATTAAATGCATCGGCATTGCTTTAGAGTGCGTCGTCTTTTGCAGCCATTAATTCATTATAAGTGTGTTGATCTCCTGCTTTTTTAGCTTCCAACAACCCTTTCTCATATATTTCAACAGCTTCATTAGCCCGGCCCATTCGTTCATGTAGTTTTCCAAGGTGGTAATAGGAGCCTACATAGCCAGGCGTCTCTGCCAGCAGCTTCTCAAACAATCGCTGGGCATCGGTTTCCTTGCCCATTTTGATATACTCCAATGCCAGGGCATGTTGTAAGAAACTGTCTGCAGGGTTGGTTTTCAACAAATCCAGCAATTTTTCTATCCGATCCATCACATTCTTTTTTTTAACAACCAGATGAAAGTATATTTGCACCTGATTGTATTATATTCTTTTTTCTAAACAGATTAAGACATGAAGATATTGGTTTGCATCAGTAAAACACCCGATACGACAGCAAAAATAGCTTTCACTGATAACAATACGAAATTTGCTGCTGACGGTGTTCAATGGATCATCAATCCTTACGACGAGTGGTACGCTTTGGTAAGGGCCATCGAACTCAAAGAAGCCGACCCTAGCATCACTCTTCATTTAATCAATGTGGGTAATGCCGATAGCGAACCCATCATTCGCAAAGCTTTGGCTTTGGGAGGAGACGAAGCCATCCGGGTAAACAGCGATGTAGCAGACAGCTATTATGTAGCCGCCCAGATTGCCGCCATCGCAAAAGAAGGTCAGTACGATTTAATTTTTACCGGAAAAGAAACCATCGATTACAATGGATCTTCCATCGGCGGAATGGTGGCAGAACTGCTGGACCTTCCCTACATTTCACATGCGGTTCAATTTCACCTAGAAGGACAACAAGCTAAAGTAACCAGAGAGATAGAAGGAGGCGAAGAAATTGACCTTGCCCCCCTTCCATTGGTGGTCAGCTGCCAAAAAGGAATGGCTGAACAAAGAATCCCCAATATGAAAGGAATCATGGGTGCCAGAACCAAACCTTTGAAAATCGCAGAGCCAGTTGCTGCGGATATCCTGACCCAAGTCGCTTCCTTCGATATGCCTCCTGCCAAAGCAGGTGTCAAACTGGTTTCTCCAGAAAATCCAGCAGAATTGGTCAGGCTATTGCACGAAGAAGCAAAGGCAATTTAATGATGATATAAATATTCAGCAGAATTTTATTAGTATTTAATAATCAAATATTTAGGCATGATTTTAATATTCATTGATCAATCTGAAGGCCACATCAAAAAGACCTCCTTCGAGGCAGCAAGCTACGGTGTCGCTTTGGCCAAACAGTTGGGAACATCTGCAGAAGCCGTGGTGCTCGGGTCCACCCAGGAAGACCTTTCCGGGCTGGGAAAATATGGTATTCAAAAAGTGCATACCCTATCTACAGATTCACTGAATACATTGGACGCGCAAGTTTATACCAAGGCGATTGCCCAAGTAGCCCAATCAACAGGCGCTAGCGTAGTGGTGTTTTCCAATAACACTACTGGGAAAGCCATTGCCCCCCGACTCAGCGTTCGTTTACAAGCCGGACTGGTATCAGGCGCTGTAGCTCTGCCCGATACAAGCAATGGATTTGTAGTTAAAAAGACGGTATTCAGCGGAAAAGCATTTGCTCATATTGCCATCAATACGGCGGTCAAGATCATCGCTTTGAATCCCAATTCATTTAACATCTCTATCACGGAAGGCCTTGCAACCGTTGCCCCTTTCAATGCAACCGTTGAACAAAGTAAGATTCAAGTGGCTGCTGTCAACAAAGTAACCGGCGAAGTACCTTTGAGCGAAGCCGATATTGTAGTGAGCGGCGGAAGAGGTTTGAAAGGACCAGAGAACTGGGGACTGGTAACAGAATTAGCTTCTTTATTAGGTGCGGCTACTGCCTGCAGCAGACCCGTTGCAGACATTCACTGGAGGCCTCACCATGAACACGTAGGACAAACCGGTTTGGCCATTGCACCCAACTTGTATTTTGCCATCGGTATTTCTGGCGCCATTCAGCACTTGGCGGGCGTAAACAGAAGCAAGGTGATTGTGGTGATCAATAAAGATCCTGAAGCGCCTTTTTTCAAAGCGGCAGATTATGGTATTGTAGGAGATGCATTTGAAGTAATGCCCAAAATCATTGAAGCGGTGAAAAAAATCAGGGCCACTGCCTGATAAAATCATATCAAAATCATTCAAATTCAGGCCTTCCATCCTTCATTGGAAGGCTTATTTTTTTATATTTGTAACAAGCTGTCAACCCGCTGCCATCTCTAATGAAAAAGATTGAACTCGAAATCGTTGCACTTTCTCATAGTATTACTCAAACACATTCCTATGCTGTTGTGTTGGGAGAAGTGAGCGGTGTTAGAAGAATTCCAATCGTCATCGGCGGATTTGAAGCCCAAGCCATTGCCGTGGCTTTGGAAAGAATGAATCCTACCCGGCCCCTCACCCACGATTTGATGAAAAACTTTATGCTGGCATTTAATGTAGAGTTGAACGAAGTCATCATTTACGATTTACAAGAAGGCGTCTTTTTTGCCAGATTGATTTGCAGTTCTGAAAACGACACCGTTGAGATCGATTCTAGAACTTCGGATGCTTTAGCATTAGCGGTGCGATTCGGTTGCCCCATCTACACATACGAACATATTCTTGCTCAACCCGAAGTGTTTACGCCTGGATCCGAATCAGGAAAAATAAGCGCAGGACCTGTTACCACAGAAACCGGCGGTAAAGAAGATTTGAAAAGCATGAGTATTGACGACCTGAACACCTTGTTAAACGAAGTCTTGGAAAACGAAGATTACATCAAAGCCATCTCCATCAGAGATGAAATAAAAAGCCGGAACAAAACATCTTAGCCCATTTCTTTTACCGCTTTACTGTCCTCCATGGTTATTTTTCCAAATGCTAAAATCAATATCGGCCTGCAGGTAACAGGGAAAAGAGCAGATGGCTTTCATAATATCGAAACGATTTTTTATCCCATCCACCTCAAAGATGCTTTGGAAATCATTCCTTCTTCAAAGGACAGCTCTATGGCATTCAGCACCAGTGGAAATCGCATACAAGGTTCCACCGACGACAATCTTTGTCTGAAAGCCTACCAGTTATTAAAAAAAGATTTTCAGCATTTGCCCAACATACAATTACACCTGCACAAAGTCATTCCGATGGGAGCTGGCCTGGGAGGCGGTTCGGCCGATGGCGCTTTTACCCTTCAATTACTCAATCAACTATTTGGATTGCAAATACCAACAGCTCAATTGTTAGAATATGCTTTGACATTGGGCAGTGATTGTCCTTTTTTTATTTTGAACGAACCATGTTTTGCTACCGGACGAGGAGAAAAACTTGAGCCAGTAACCTGCAACTTGTCGGCATATAAAATACTTATTGTCAACCCTGGCATTCATATCAACACCCGAATCGCCTTTGAGCAATTGACCCTTCGCACCTCCCATAGCAACCTTCGTGAGGCCATTCAATCTCCTGTGGAAGATTGGCGACATGCCATTAAAAATGATTTTGAATCGGCTGTATTCAATCAATACCCTGCCATCCAATACATCGCCCAACAACTATATGCTGCCGGCGCAACCTTTTCTTCCATGAGCGGAACAGGCAGCACCGTATTTGGCATATTCAAAAAAGAGCTTTCCCCTGTCCTTTCATTCCCTGAAAGCTATTTTCAGAAATGGGTTTAAATCATTATTTTTGAGTATCGAACCTACTACCACGATAGCATTGTTTCTTCAATCGAATCTCGATCTACTCAACCATCGAGGATAATTTTTTTTGCAGCCTCTCAAGAAATGAGAGGGCTCTTGCTTATTTGTTTTTTCAATTATTTTTTATTTTTTAATCAATATACAATCATGGTTACCAGTTCGTTATCAGAGAAATCTCAATATTATTTATCATTAGAAGACCGCTACGGAGCGCACAATTACCATCCTCTTCCGGTGGTGCTGCAAAAAGGGAAAGGCGTGCATGTTTGGGATGTTGACGGCAAACAGTACTTCGACTTTTTGAGTGGCTATTCAGCTGTCAACCAAGGGCATTGCCATCCTGCCATCGTGGAAGCATTGAAAACACAATCGGATGTATTAACCCTTACTTCCAGGGCTTTTTATAATAACCTACTGGGCGAATACGAACAATATATCACTTCCTATTTTGGATATGATAAAGTGTTGCCCATGAATACAGGGGTTGAAGGAGGCGAAACAGCCATCAAGCTTGCCAGAAGATGGGGCTACAGTGTCAAAGGCATTCCAGAAAACAAAGCTAAAATTATTTTTGCTGAAGGTAATTTTTGGGGAAGGACCATGGCTGCCATTTCTTCTTCCACCGATCCTAGCAGCTATAAAAACTTTGGCCCTTTTATGCCAGGCTTTGAATTGGTACCCTATAATGATTTAGGATTACTGGAGAAAGCATTGCAAGATAAAAATGTAGCAGCATTTATGTTTGAACCCATACAGGGAGAAGCAGGCGTGGTGGTACCCGACGATGGTTACATCACTGGCATCAGAAAACTTTGCACTCAGTATAACGTGCTAATGATTGCAGACGAAATTCAGACAGGATTGGCTAGAACCGGCAAAATGCTTGCCTGCGATCATGAAAATGTTCAGCCAGATATTTTAATATTGGGAAAGGCTTTGAGCGGAGGCACTTTGCCCATCAGTGCGGTATTGGCTAATGACGAAGTGATGCTCACCATTCAACCCGGGGAGCATGGCAGTACGTATGGAGGAAATCCACTTGCCTGCAAAGTAGCCATGGCCGCGTTACAGGTTTTGAAAGAGGAAAACATGGCAGCCAATGCAGCGGCGATGGGAAATCTGTTTAGAGATGCCTTGCAGAAACTGCAATCACCTTTTATTGAGACCATTCGAGGAAAGGGATTATTGAATGCAATTGTGATCAAACATCCAAACCCTGATGCTGCCTGGGATTTGTGCATGGAATTAAAAAACAATGGACTGTTGGCTAAGCCTACACACGGGGATAAAATAAGGTTTGCTCCGCCACTGTTAATCAACGAAACTCAAATATTGGAGAGCGTACAAATCATTCAAAAAAGCCTACAAATTTTATAAACATGGATACACATCTTCATCACGACCACACTGAGGCGCATATGCATAGTTCTGACATGTTGCGAGACATTGTCATTGGCATGAGCGACGGACTAACGGTTCCCTTCGCTTTGGCGGCAGGATTGAGTGGCGCCGTTGACAACAGCAGCATCGTGGTAATCGCCGGTATTGCCGAAATCGCTGCAGGAAGCATTGCCATGGGCCTGGGCGGCTATTTGGCAGGTAAAACGGAACAAGACCATTACCAGAGTGAACAAAAACGCGAATACGACGAAGTAGAAAACCTGAGGCATCGTGAAATTGAAGAAACCAAAGCTTTTTTTGCCAATATTGGCCTCAGCAAAGAATTACAAGAACAAGCAACAGAAGAAATTGCCAAAGACAAAGATCGCTGGGTAGATTTTATGATGAAGTATGAACTCGGTTTGGAAAAGCCCGATCCGAAAAGAGCCACCAAAAGCGCTTTGAACATTGGACTATCCTATATTGTAGGCGGGATCATTCCATTGAGTCCCTATTTTTTTGCAGAAAATACCACCACTGCACTCCAATACTCCGTGATTGCAACTCTTATCTGTCTTTTCATCTTTGGATTTTTCAAAAGCAAGGTAACTGGAATCAATCCATGGATGGGAGCCATACGGGTTACCCTAATTGGAGCCATGGCAGCAGGCGCGGCTTTTGGTGTAGCCAAACTATTTGAATCGTAATCGCATTAAGCAGAAACGGTGTGCTTATTGTCTAGGACCATGTTTTGCATGGTCCATTCAATCTTTTTTTGAAAGGGTTGTTTGCGAACAGTGCAATCAATCTTGTCGCAAATAGCACAGGAAAAATCAAGGCATCCATCAGAGTGAACAAAGAGTTCAACTGAATCCCCAAAATGCTTCCTGACCAATGAAGACAACTCATCGATTTCCTGGTGTGCTTCATGGACATTAAAATACCAAGGCACGGTGAGGTGGCAATCCAAATGAAGGCGCGCACCGTATTTAATGATGCGAAGATTGTGCAAGTCTATCCAATTGACACCCCTGTGCTCATTGAGCAAGGTCACCATCTTTTTCAACAGCTCAATATCCATCTCATCCATGATACCCGCAATGGAACTTCTGACAATTTTGTATCCAGTATATACAATAACAAGGGCAAATACAATCGCTACCATACTATCTATCCACAGAATACCCGTCCATTGTAAAACAATCAATCCTAAGATAATTCCAGCTGTTGTATACGTGTCCGATTGCAAGTGTTTGCCACTGGCCATCAGGGCCAGAGAGTTGTTCTTTTTGCCCGTTTGTTCGCAAATTTTTCCTGCTATAAAATTAACAACGGCCGTAGCGGCAATCAACCAAATACCTATGTCTAATTTTTTGATTTGATGAGGGAATCGAAGATTGTTCACTGCTTCATGGATGATCAAGATACCAGCAACAGTGATCAAAGTGCCTTCAATGGCCGCAGAAATGAATTCCACTTTCCCGTGACCGTAAGGATGGTCTAAATCCTTTGGCTTAGCTGAGACATACAAGCTATATAATCCCACTAATCCGGCAACCACGTTCACAATGCTTTCGAGTGCATCCGTCAAGATAGCCACCGAATGGGTAAAATACCAGGCCGTTACTTTTACCACCAGCAACACGACTGACAAAAGAGCTATGAAGCGCTGTATCCTGAAATTTTGTTCTGAATGGGGCAATGAATATGATTGAGCAACAAAGATAATGGGATTCGTGTTTGATTGACCTTTTAACAATGCAAAAGGGCGCCCCAAACGATTTATTAAATTATTGAGTAATTGTATGATTACTTAAGACTCATCCCCTATTTTTGTGTCCATAAAATACCCCCATATGAATTTTCAGCTTACCGAAGAACACTTAATGATTCAAGCAGCGGCTCGAGATTTTGCCCAAAATGAATGTTTGCCGGGCGTGATTGAAAGAGACGAAAAGCAATTGTTTCCCAAGGAACAAATTGAAAAATTAGCCGACTTAGGTTTCATGGGTATGATGGTGAAACCCGAATATGGCGGAAGTGGCATGGACACCATCAGTTATGTATTGGCCATGGAGGAAATCAGTAAAGTGGATGCGAGTGTCAGTGTGTGCATGAGTGTGAACAATAGCTTGGTATGTTACGGCCTTCAGGAATATTGCAATGAAGAACAGAAACAAAAATATTTGACTCCCCTTGCTCAAGGCAAAAAAGACGGACAATTGTATATCGGCGCTTTTTTGTTGAGTGAGCCCGAAGCTGGCAGTGATGCAACCTCTCAAAGAACCACTGCCGAAGACAAAGGAGATCACTACCTGCTCAATGGAACCAAAAACTGGATTACCAATGGCAACAGCGCCAGCGTTTACTTAGTAATTGCACAAACAGACCCCAGCAAGGGCAGCAAAGGAATCAATGCTTTCATCGTAGAGAAAAACTGGCCGGGTGTCGTAGTGGGCGCCAAGGAGAATAAATTGGGAATTCGAGGAAGTGATACCCATACTATATTATTCAATGACGTGAAAGTGCCAAAAGAAAACAGAATCGGAGAAGATGGCTTTGGATTCAAATTTGCAATGAAAACTTTGGCCGGTGGCCGGATTGGAATTGCTTCTCAAGCATTGGGTATTGCCAGCGGGGCTTTTGAATTGGCGCTTGCTTATAGCAAACAAAGAAAAGCCTTTGGTACAGAAATCATGAACCACCAGATTATACAGTTTAAGCTGGCCGATATGGCAACCAAAATAGAATCTGCCCGGTTGCTTTGCTTAAAAGCCGCCTGGGAAAAAGACCAGCACATCGATTACACCCTGAGCAGTTCCATGGCCAAAGTATTCAGTAGCGAAACAGCGATGTGGACAGCCACCGAAGCGGTTCAAATTCATGGCGGATATGGCTTTGTAAAAGAGTATCATGTAGAGAGACTGATGAGGGATGCCAAAATTACGCAGATTTACGAAGGAACCAGCGAGGTTCAACGCATCGTGATCAGCAGGACGATTTTGAAATAACATTCCTGTCATCTGAATGCATGTATTGTCAGCGGACATTCAATTAAACCTTTCACCTCAAAGTCTTTCAATTTAATTTGTCCTTTCGAAAAGACACATACGATGCCATTGTCCAGGCAATTGCCCCTCAGCAGGCAACCCTTGTGGCGGTTTCAAAAACCAAACCCCTTCAAGATATATTGGATGCCTATCAGCATGGCGTAAGAGACTTTGGAGAAAACTATGTGCAGGAATTGGTCGACAAACACGCGTCTTTACCCCAAGACATTCGCTGGCATTTCATTGGTCATCTTCAATCCAATAAAGTAAAATACATTGCCCCCTTTGTCCACCTGATTCATGGAGTGGACAGCGAAAAACTATTGCTTGCCATTGACAAAGAAGGAAAAAAACAAAACCGAATCATTCAATGCCTGTTGCAGGTACACATCGCCCAGGAAGAAAGCAAATTTGGATTCGATGCTCAAACTTTGCTCGACATGCTTTCCAAATACAATCCCGTAAATCTTGCAGAAGGTACCGAATTGAAAAATGTAAAAATAATCGGCTTGATGGGCATGGCCTCTTTCACCACCGACGAATCCATCATTGATAAGGAATTCAAAACCCTTAAAAGAATTTTTGATGCGGCGAAGACATACCAAAGTTCTTTTTGTACCATGAATGTTCTAAGCATGGGCATGAGCAGCGATTATTCCATGGCTTTGGCCAATGGCAGCAACCTAATCAGAGTTGGGAGCCTTTTGTTTGGCGAAAGAACCCATTCTTCTTCTTAAAAGAGAATTGCCGAAATGTTAAAATTGACATTTCAATTATGCAAATGAGTGTTCAGCATGCTCTAGTATTTCTACAAAGGTTTTATCTTTACAACCACACCCTCTCCGCATGACCTACACATTCGAATCAGAAAAAAACAAAAAAGCATTGCTATACACCGCAATGATCTGCGCTATTCTTTTGCTGTTGTTCATCTTGATTACATGGAAAACAACGCCACCCAGCATACCCAACATTCAAGAATTGATTGAAGTCAACCTGGGAAATGAAATAGAGGGCATGGGCGAGGAACAGCCTCTGATCAAAGGAAATCCCACTCCTACCACACCACAGGCACAAGCTCAAGCATCCGCAGCTCAAAATGCTGCAACAGATCAAACAATCAAGGATGAATCGAATGACAATGAATCAGCAGCAGTCCTTCCTAACACCAAGAAAAATACTAAGCCTGTCACTTCCGAAGACCCATCGAAACAAACCCATAACAAGCCCATCCTCACCTACAATGGACCGAATAAAGGGAACAATGGGAACAACACAAACGAAGACAATGGTTATAAGTACCAAGGAAATAATGTAAACGGAAAAGGAGACGCGGGAAATCCCAATGGAGACAAAGATTCATACGGCAACCATCCCGGTGGCAACACCGGTGGCCCCAAGGTAACCAAAGGCAACAGAAAAATTACCAAATATTATAGCTTCACAAGCGAATTGAATAAAGCCACCATTTATGCCATCATCAAAGTGTCTCCATCGGGCAAAGGTAGTTTTGTGGGTTTTGACAAGGGTTCCACCAGCAGAAGCCAGTCATATGCGCAGGCCATCAGCAGCTATTTAAATACCATGCAATTCAATGCAGATGACGATGAATCCACCTTTACGGTGCAATTCAACTTTAGCATCAACTGATATACCTTTAATCCTCTTTTGTACATTTGCTCCAACGTTTTCAAATGAGTAATCTTCACAACGATCAAGAAGAACACAAAAAACCTACTCCGCATCAACGGGTTAGTTTTGAGCAAACATTGGAGTTATTGAGTTATCCTCAACATTGGAGACCCACGCTTCGAGCTGCTGCAGAAAGAGGAGAATCTATTAAAGAGACGTACGAAAAACTGAAAGATTTTGAAGCATTTATGTAAATGACGTACGAAGAAACACTCAACTATTTATATTCACAGTTGCCTATGTTTACCCGCATAGGCGCAGCTGCCTATAAGGAAGACCTGCACAATACCATTGCACTTTGCAAAGCATTGGACAATCCGCAGGAAAAAATCACTTGTATTCACGTGGCAGGAACGAACGGAAAAGGAAGTACCAGTCACATGTTGGCAGCCGTTTTACAAAAAGCAGGCTACAAAACAGGCTTATACACTTCCCCCCATATCAGAGAGTTTGGTGAAAGAATTCGAATCAACGGAAAAATGATTGAGCCTTCCTTTGTGGTTGATTTCACAGAACGTACCAGAAATCTTTTGGACGACATCCAGCCTTCTTTCTTTGAACTGACCGTAGCCATGGCTTTCGACTATTTTGTCAAACAGAAAGTTGACATAGCCGTTATTGAAACAGGACTTGGCGGGAGGCTCGACAGCACCAATGTCATCACCCCCATTCTTTCTGTCATTACCAATATTGGATACGACCACATGCAATTACTCGGCAACACATTGGAACAAATTGCTTCCGAGAAAGCCGGCATTATTAAACAAGAGATTCCTGTAGTAATTGGTGAGACACATTCTGCTACTCAAAAAGTATTTATTGAAAAAGCGGCGGATGTAAACGCTCCCATTGTATTTGCGGACCAACAATACACATTGAAGTCTACTGCTGTACAAAGCAATTTTGTGCAATATTGTTTTAACAATGACCAAAGCTACTCCCTGGACCTGCTGGGCCAATACCAATCCAATAATTTACGAACGACACTGACTGCACTGGATCAATTGAA
>CANGBQ010000050.1 GCA_947451985.1 Chitinophagaceae bacterium
AATTTGTTTTTCAGTTGTTTCTGCCTCATGAAATACGTTTGCTATTCTTTCTATTCCTAAAGCATTACAAAAGGCCCGAGCTGTTCCATAGGTGCTGATTTTGAAATGATTGATTGTTTGAACCGAAGCAAGAATACAAGCGTCTTTTATGGCGGCATCACTGCAGTAGTTTAATTTTTCTTCTGTTTCGTCTATAAATGCTTGCATGACCCGGTTTGACAAGCTAATAGAAGCAATGCCTTCTTCCTCGTAGAAACCCTGCATTTTTTGAATGTGTTTTTCTACAGCATCTTGGTATTTCTGCAAAACTGTTTTGAGCTTTAGCGACCCTGCTTTGTTGATCCATGCACGAAGTATTTTCTGAAGCTGAATTTCTGCAATAGTGAATTTTCTGATATCATAATCGAGTAGATTGTGGAGGGTGTTGATGTTGTTATAGTTGTCAGTCATTTTTTATGTATTATTTTATTATTCGCAAATCTATTCGCTGTTCAAGTCTAGTAGAATGACCATCATCACTGATTTTCATAATGTTTCTCATTGAAAAAAAGCTGTATATGCCATTAGTTTGTTTCTCATTGTCAAAATAAAATGACAGCTAAAATCAAAAAGCCTGCTCCGCCTATTGAATTGCCTATCCCTGAAACCAATCCGGAATTCAACCCGGATGTGATTCCGGAGAGTCCGGTATTGCCAGAAGAGGCGCCAGATATAATTCCAGAAGAAAATCCTTTTGAAACACCCCCATATGAAGTTCCACCTCCAGGTGAGGCTCCTTAATAGATAAAATAAATTGTATGATACATGTAGCTCAAGAAATTGATTATAAAGTTTTGAACCTTAGTAGCAGTGTCTTTATGGACGGCGACTATATGCCTGTTCAGCATACCTGCGATGGTTTAAATACGAGTCCACCCATGGACATTGAAGGTATTCCAAGTGCTGCGAAAAGCCTTGCTATTATTTTTGAAGATCCAGATGCACCCATTAATACCTGGATTCATTGGCTGATTTGGAACATTCCGGTTACGCATCATCTCAAGGAACGGGATGTGGTGGGAAGACAGGGCTTAAATGATTTTGGAAAACATTACTATTGCGGGCCCTGTCCTTTGAACGGTACGCACCGGTATGTTTTTAAAGTGTATGCCCTCGACACTCAACTGATTTTACCCATCAATACCAAAAAAAGTGATTTGCTCAAAGCGATGTCACCTCACATTGTAGCCTATGGTGAAATGGCTGCCTTATATAAACGAATCACTCCATAGGAACCATGAAATCTTTATTATTTGCACTGATATCTTTTGTTGCCTTTTCCGCCTTGTTTATTGGAATTGCTTTGGCCAGCGTTCCAGATGGCGCACTTTTACATATTCCAGTAAGCTTGTTGGCCAATAGTGGATTCAAGGACTTTCAAATACCCGGTTTGGTATTAATGTTGTTGGTAGGTGGGGTAAATATTCTGGCTGTTTTCTATAACATTCAACGGTCTGCTTATCGATACAATTGGGCCCTTTTGGGAGGAGTAATGACATTAGGCTGGGCCTTGTTTCATTTACTTTATGTGCCCTATTATGTATGGCTGAGTCTGTTGTATTTGATTGTTTCCATTCTCATTGTGCTGATTGCTTTTCAGTTGAAGGGCAAAGTGCTGGTTTAAAAAAATAAGACATGACAAGCACCTTAAAAAATACCATCGAAATCGATGACACCAAACGAATCAGTGACATCAATGAACAGTTTGCACTATTATTTCCCTTTCTGGAGCTTCGATTTTACAGAAAACCTCATGCCTGGCAAATGGCCTCTGCTGAGAAAGATTACATCGAAGAACAAGCCTACATAGGTGATATTCGGAGCAACCATATAGGCGGGGTTCTTCGATTAGATAAAAGAATGAAGACGGGAACATTGGAACAAGCGTTTTCTAAACGTTTTGGATTATATGTCCAGATCTTTCGGCACCATGGTTTTTCTTGGATTCAAACGGTGGGTACAGATGAACTGACTTTACAAGAACAAAATGAAATTGGCCGGAATGTTACCGAAGATTTTTTGCATGGCAGCAATTGGGTTTATCAACATGAAAAAGATATCTAATGACTCAAAATTGTTTCCACTCACATATCAATGGGAATAAGCCTGTATTGGTTGATTTTTTCGCCAAAGACTCGCATTTGTCTAATCAAATGCATCAAGTGCTGAAAGAATTAAAGGAAGCGGTGGGAGACACGGCTACTATATTAACATTGGACATCGATAAAAATGAATCATATGCACATCAATTCAACATTCAGGCTACCCCAACCTTGATTATTTTCAAGAATGGTCGTGTTCGATGGAGAAAAAATGGCTCTTCTTCCCTGAGCGAAATGATTCGGCAATTGGCTGTCCATGTGCTATGAGTGGCATCATCAAATTTTTGATAGGCATCATGGATATCTTTTGGTCTCTCTCTTACTTTCGGCACTTACAAAATAAACTATATGGATTTGAAGAAAAACAAAGCCTTTTCTGACGTATTGGAAAGCACGCATTACATGCCTTGTGTTTCATTAATCATGCCTTTTGAGCCCAAAATGAGTTTGAAAAGGGAATTGAACCACAAGTTAAAAATTGCAAAAAATACAATTGAAGACCATCTAAAGATGAATTTTCCGGAAGACAAAATCGATTCGGTTCTCCAAAAATTTGATGAAGCCATTGCTGATCTCAACTACTATACACACAAAAAGAGTATGGCCCTTTTTGTGTCGCCTGTTTTTCAAAAAGTATATTACTTAGATATGCCGGTTGAAGAGAAATTGATCATTGATGAGTCTTTTGAAATCAGGGATTTGATTTATAGTAAAAAGGAGATTCACCAGTATTTATTGGTTGTGTTAAGCAGTAAGTGGACAAAAATATATTTAGCCAATACCAGTCAGCTTGTCCGAATTACTTCTAATGTCCCTGATAACATAGAGGCCTATAAAAATGATATTCCTGAAAAAATCGCCAATTTCAGTGATGAAAACAAACGTAAAGAAATCCTGCTCAATAAGTTTTTACAACATACCGACAATGGGCTTAATATTTTACTACAATCTTACAAGCTTCCTTTGTTTGTGATGGGTACTGCTAAAACAGTAGGTCATTTTAAATCTATTACCCACAATGCTAGGCATGTCATCGATTATATTCATGGCAACTTTGAAGAAAAAACAGAGATAGAGTTGCAAGAAATCATGAAGCCTTATATTAGTGATTGGAAAAAGATTATACAAGAAAATCTGCTAAAGCAAGTGGATGATGCCATGAATCAAAAGCGATTGGCTGTTGGCATGGAGGCCGTATGGAAAGCGGCATCTCTTAAAAAGGGCAGGTTGTTGATTGTTGAAAAGAATTTTGTTTTTCCGGCATATCAAAGCGGTTCTCCGGGAGTCATATTCAAGCAAGAAGAGAGCAGTCGAAATGCCTTTTATATTAAAGATGCGGTGGATGATGCCATCGAGAAAGTATTGGAAAGTGGAGGTGATGTGGAATTTGTAGATGAGGGAATGCTGGATAATTACCAGCAAATTGTGTTGATTGAATATTATGGAGGCAGCTAGAATTATTTTTCAAGCAATTGAATACCTGTTTTCTCCAAAGCAATGAGTCGGTTTTTGTATAAATTTCCAAGCGTCATTTTAAATGTTTTTTTACTCATTTGAAAAAAAGAATAAATGTCGTCTGGAGAACTTTTGTCTGAATAGGGTAGATATCCATCGTTTTCCTTTAACAATCGGATGATTTTGTCTCCTTCATCTTCCACTCTTTTGTAACCAGATTTGCCGGCTGCGACATCAATTTTATTGTCTCTGGGATATATTTTCTTAATAAATCCTTTGAAGACGTCTCCGCTGGTTATTTCTCTGTAGATTTCATTGAAGTGCAACACGCCCGTGTGTTGCTGATTGATGATAACAACGTAGCCAATATCTGTTCGTCTGTATACGGTTAAATTGACCTCTTCTAATTCTTTTACTGTCAGGATTTCGTTGCTTAGAAAGGTGTCGATTTTTTCAGTTGCAGCCACCCTGCCCGTTTGCTCATCCAAATATATTTTGACTAGATAGGATCCATGCGGAAGCATTTTGTGCAATTGTTGGGATGCAGGTACAAAAAGGTCTTTCATGAGCCCCCAATCTAAAAAAGCACCCATTGGGGTAACGCTGACTGCATTCAATTTTACAATGTCTCCTACCACGCCTTTGGGGGTTTGAGTGGTCGCAATCATCCTGTCTTCGCTGTCGTGGTACAAGAATACTTTTAATTCATCTCCTTGCTTCACACCAGCAGGTACGAATCGTTTGGGAAGTAGAATGCCATCAGCCCCGTCATCGAGGTAAACACCAAATTCCACCATTCTGATCACTTTTAACAAATTGTATTGGCCTACTTGTATCATGAAAACCGATTTGATGCAAGATACAGCTTCGCTCTGCAACGAGGAAAAATAGTATCTTCACTCAAATTATATATCCATTGAAGTTTTCAGCATTCGGATTAGACAGTAGGTTGTTAGAAGGAATCGATGCGGCGGGCTATGACGAAGCAACACCTGTTCAAGAGCAAGTGATTCCTCATATTCTTGCCGGGAAAGATATTATAGCCTCTGCGCAAACAGGTACCGGCAAAACAGCCGCTTTCTTATTGCCCCTCATCAATAACATCATTACAAAAGGATTGGATGCGCAAACCATCAATGCCTTGGTGATTGTGCCTACCCGTGAGTTGGCCATACAGATTGCCCAGCATCTGGAAGGATTTTCTTATTTCACCGGCGTAAGTTCTATAGCAGTATACGGAGGCGGTGATGGAAATGCATTTGTACAAGAAAAAAAAGCGCTGAGTATGGGCGCTGATATTGTGGTTTGTACGCCTGGTAAAATGATGGCGCACATCAAAATGGGGTATGTGAAATTATCTGGCCTGCAATACCTGGTCTTGGATGAAGCCGATCGAATGTTGGACATGGGTTTCTATGATGACATTATGTTTGTGGTGAATCACCTGCCTGCTAAGCGACAAAATCTACTCTTCTCAGCCACGATGCCAGATAAAATAAGGTCTTTGGCCCGTAAATTGCTGCAATCACCCGTCGAAATCAATATTGCCATCAGTAAGCCGCCTGAGAAAATTATTCAACAAGCATTCATGGTGTATGATGCCCAAAAGATACCATTGATCAAGCATTTGCTCCAGCAACAATCTTTTTCAAGCATACTTATTTTTTGCAGCAGCAAACAAAGTGTGAAGCAATTGACAAGAGATTTGAAGCATGCTCGCCTGTCTGCAGATGAAATTCATAGTGATCTGGAACAAGAGCAAAGAGAAGAAGTACTCAGCAGGTTCAGAAGCGGTCGATTGCCCATATTGATTGCAACCGACATTGTGAGCAGGGGTATTGATATTGACAGCATCGACCTGGTGATCAATTATGATGTTCCCCACGATGGAGAAGATTATGTGCACCGGATTGGTAGAACGGCACGCGCCAAAGCAGACGGAACGGCGTATACACTGGTAAGCCCCAAAGAGCAAAGGGCATTTGCTTCGATAGAGAAATTGCTGGAGCGCCCGGTTCCAAAAGGTTTGGTGCCTGAATCCCTAGGCCCTGTTCCTGCATACGAGCCCTTTGCGCCCGGAAGCAATATGTCCGGTAGAAAATATTTTGGCAAAAAAAGAGGCGCCTAGTAAGGATCGGCTTTTCCTGAAATATATTTGCAGAAACCAAGCATTATTTCTTTTCAACCCAACATATTATCGAGTCCGATTGAATACCTGACTGGCATCAGTTCCATCAGAGGAGAATTGTTGCGAAAAGAGTTGTCTATTTTTACTTTCAAAGATTTACTGGATCATTTTCCCATTCGGCATGTTGACAAAACTAAAGTAGATTCCATTGCATCCCTGACGTCCGCAACGGACTATGCGCAAGTAGCGGGCAAACTCATCCACAAGCAAATATTGGGCGAAAAAAGAAACCGTCGACTGGTGGTACAATTAAAGGATCAGACAGGTGTAATTGAACTGGTTTGGTTTCAAGGAATCCAATGGGTGGACAAGTTGTTGCATGAAGGGCATCAATACCTCATATTTGGAAAGCTTGGCTTTTTTATGGGTAAGCCTCAAATGGCACATCCAGAATTAGAGCCCTACACTGCCGCCAATGCCAGCGGAAAATCGCACCTAGAACCCATCTATCCCTCCACCGAAAAGTTGAAGGCCAAAGGACTGAATGGAAAAGTGATGGCCAAATTCACCCAAGAGCTTTTTTTGAAGATTGGAGAAAAAAACCTGCCCGAAAACCTGCCCGAATCTATTGTGAAGGAGTATAAGCTCATGCGGCGCTTTGAAGCCTATCGGCAAATACATCTACCGAGTTCTGATCAACAATATCAGCAAGCTGTCAGAAGATTAAAATTTGAAGAATTGTTCTTGGCTCAGTTGAGTGTTCAATTAATCAAAATCAATCGACAAAAAACCACCCGGGGTTTGGTGTTTGAAAAAATCGGCTCTTTGTTTAATGGATTCTATAACGATTGTTTGCCTTTCCAATTGACCAATGCACAAAAAAATGTATTGAAAGATATTAGAAAAGACATTGGCAGTGGGCAGCAAATGAATCGGTTGTTACAAGGCGATGTAGGGAGTGGCAAAACCATGGTGGCATTGTTGTCGATGCTGATTGCTGCAGACAATGGCTATCAAAGTGTTCTGATGGCTCCTACTGAAATCCTGGCACAACAACATTTTAATACCATAGCCGGCTTGTTAAAACCGTTGCCTGTTGGAGTAGCATTGCTAACAGGTTCAACAACGGCTAAAGAAAGAAAAATCATATTGCAGGATTGTGCAGAAGGTCGCATACATATACTGATTGGTACACATGCTATTATTGAAGACAAAGTACATTTTGACAAACTCGGATTTGCCGTAGTAGACGAGCAACATAAATTCGGTGTGGCCCAAAGAGCCAAGTTGTGGAAAAAGAGCACGATACCACCACATGTATTGGTGATGACGGCTACGCCCATTCCCAGAACGCTGGCTTTGACTGTGTATGGTGATTTGGACTTCAGTGTAATTGATGAATTGCCTCCCGGAAGACAGCCAATCACAACGGTGCAAAGAAATGAGGCTTCTCGTCCACAGGTAATGGATTTTATTAAAGAGCAATTGCAATTGGGTCGTCAAGCATATATCGTTTATCCGCTGATAGAAGAAAGCAGCAAACTGGATTATGAAAACCTGATGAAGGGCTTTGAGGAAGTTAAATCCTTTTTTCCGGAGCCTGCTTATTGGATCAGTATGGTGCACGGCAAACAAAATGCCGAACAGAAAGAGACCAATATGAATCGGTTTGTAAAGGGAGACACACAAATTTTAGTGGGTACGACGGTGATTGAAGTAGGGGTCAATGTGCCCAATGCATCTGTAATGGTCATCGAGAGTTCAGAAAAATTCGGTTTGTCACAACTGCACCAGTTGCGGGGCAGGGTAGGAAGAGGCGCCGATAAAAGTTATTGTATTCTCTTAACCGGTCAGAAAGTATCCCGGGATGCTCGTGAAAGACTAAAAATGATGGTGAGCACCAATGACGGATTTAAAATTGCTGAAAAAGACCTTGAATTAAGGGGGCCGGGAGAAATTGAAGGCACTAGACAAAGTGGCACCCTCCTTTTTAAACTGGCCAACATAGTAGAGGACAAAGCCATGCTGGAAGCAGCCAGGCTATCGGTTGAAAAAATATTGCAGCAGGATCCTGAATTGACACAGCCTCCTCATTTGCCTCTTTTACAATATTTACAAAGCCAAAAGACCAACACCCGTTGGAGCAAAATTGCTTAAAAAGTATTCATTCTATCTGATTGTATTTTTCCCGAATTTTGCCTAAAATTCTATTCATGGCATCTGAAGAGGCCAACAGCATTTCATATGACCACCTGCTTGCCCGTTGCAAGGAGATTGTGGGAGAGTCATTTGTTTTCATTGACGATGAAAGCAGAGACAAGTATGCCCATGATGAAACCGAAAATCTTCATTTTTTACCTGACATCGTGGTGAAGCCTCGCACCGCTCAAGAAATCAGTGCGTTGATGAAAATTTGCCACGCTCATCGAATTCCGGTGACCCCCAGGGGTGCGGGCACAGGATTGAGTGGCGGTGCCTTGCCGCACAAAGGTGGCTTGTTGATTTCATTTGAAAGGATGAATCAAATCATTGAAATCGACGAAAGAAATTTGCAAGTTACCACTGAGCCGGGCGTTATCACCGAGGTATTGCAGAATGCAGTGAAAGAAAAAGGATTGTTTTACCCTCCTGATCCCAGTAGCAAAGGAAGTTGTTTCATAGGAGGCAATATTGCTGAAAACAGCGGCGGTCCTAAGGCAGTCAAATATGGAGTAGTAAAAGATTATGTGTTGAACTTGGAAGTAGTGCTGCCCACCGGAGAGATTATTTGGACGGGTGCCAATGTATTAAAAAATGCCACAGGCTACAATCTTACTCAATTGATGGTGGGCAGTGAGGGGACACTTGGATTGGTGACCAAAATTGTGCTCAAGTTGATACCCCATCCGAAATATGATGTATTGATGCTGGTACCTTTCAACGATTTGGAAAAAGCCGGTGCAGCCGTGAGTGCCATTTTTAGAGCAGGGCATACTCCGAGTGCACTTGAGTTGGTGGAGATAGATGCCTTAAAAATCGTCAGCGAATTTGTGGACAGCTCCATTGTTCCGGTAGGAGATGGGGTGGCAGCCCATTTGATCATTGAATTGGATGGCAATCACCTCGACACCCTCATGACCGAAATGGAATCCATTGCAGGGGTGTTGACCGAATTTGATGGGGGTGAAATTTTCTTTGCTGATGATGCCCAACAAAAAGCAGCGTTATGGAAACTGCGTCGACGCGCGGCAGAGGCTGTAAAGTTAGCCGGTTATACCATTGAAGAAGATACAGTGGTGCCAAGAGCCCAATTGCCGGCATTGATCAGGGGTGTAAAGGAACTGGGCAAACAATATGATTTCAAAGCGGTTTGTTACGGACATGCTGGCGATGGCAATTTGCACATTCGCATCAAGAAAGAAGGCAGCGTGTATAGTTTGAACAATCCGGATATTATACCTGCCCTCAAGGCGTTGTTTCAATTGGTTAAATCGCTTGGAGGAACCATTAGTGGAGAACACGGTATTGGGTTGGTTCAGAAAGAATACATCGATATTGTTTTTTCTGAAACGGATCTTCAATTAATGAGGGGCATCAAAAAAACCTTTGACCCACATAATATACTAAACAGTGGAAAAATATTTGACTTGTAATAAACTATCTTGCCAAGTAAAGGTCTTAATTCAGTTTTTTTTACACTCAATCTATCTTTATCAATCAAATCATTCATATGAAAAAAATATTCTTTTTATTGGCAGTTTCCCTCATTGCTGTAAGTGTGTATGCGCAAGATGAACAGACAGATAGCAAGTTTTTTAAGAAAGAAAATATGTTTACAGGGGGGTCTGTCAATCTCTCCTTTGGGAACCTCACAACAGCCTTGGGTGCCAGCCCTTATATAGGCTATAGCCTCAATAAGTTTGTGGATGTAGCTGCAGGGTTTAATATCAATTATATTTCTGAACGCGATTATTCTGTTCCTGGTGACAAGCTTCGTCAGACGGTATATGGCCCGGGTGCTTTTATTAGGCTGTTTCCCGTTAAATTTTTATTTGCGCAGGCCCAATACGAATTCAATCTGATTCGAGACAAATACATCCCTGCATCTGGCAGTGGATATGCTCCCGATCGATACAAATACGATGCCCATAGCCTGTTGATAGGGCTTGGTTTTTCCAATGGTCGTCATCCTGCTTACCAAAAATCTTATTATTATTTTTCTGTGTTGTGGGATGTGGCTAATGCTACGTATTCTCCTTATAAAGACAACTTTGATAGAGCGGTCCCCATCATTCGGGCAGGCTACAATATCGCCTTGTTCCAGGGAAGAAAATAATTTACAAATACTGTAAAATCTCAGTTGGGTCTTTTAAAATGGTCATCTGATCGTTGGGATGATCATATAAAAAAGATTCTTGGTGCAACCGCTGGATATGGGCAATGAGGTGGTCATAAAATCCATCGGTATTTAAGAAAAAGACAGGCTTGTGATGGATGCTGAGCTGGTTCCAGGTGAGCATTTCAAAAACTTCATCCAGAGTACCATAGCCGCCCGGTAATATAATAGCTGCATCACATTTCTCATACAACATTATTTTTCTCGTATGCATGTTTTCTACAATGTGCAATTCCGTGAGCTCATTGTGCTGGTGTTCCAATTGACTGAGGCGTTCAGGTATTATGCCAATAACGGTGCCATTTTTTTCAAGAGCTGCATTGGCAACGGCAGCCATAAGGCCTTTGTTTCCGCCGCCATACACCAACGTGATGTTTTTTTCGGCCAATAGATGTCCCAAGGTTTTGCTGTGCTCCGCAAACAATGGATTGTTGCCAGTTTTGCTACCACAAAAAACGGTGATGGATTGTATGGCCATGGTACTATTTTAAGCAAAGGGAAAGCAAATTTGTTTATCTTCAAAAATTATTATTTCGGTAAAATCATTTAAATCGTTTCGGATATGTCAGCAGGCCTTCTATTCTCATTTGTGATTGCCTATTTTTTATTGCTGCTAATGGTAGCTTGGTTTACCTCCAAAGGTTCCGATAATCAGTCTTTTTTTATCGGTAATAAAAAGAGCAACTGGATGTTGGTGGCATTTGGAATGATTGGCACTTCCTTGAGCGGTGTCACTTTTGTGAGTGTTCCGGGTGGGGTGGGTGCCAGTAATTTTTTCTATTTCCAGATTGTTTTGGGCTATTTGCTGGGATACCTTGTGATCGCATTTGTTCTATTGCCTTTGTACTACCGGATGAATGTAACCAGCATTTATACTTATTTAGACAAACGATTTGGAGCCAATGCCCACAAAGCGGGCGCTTCTTTTTTTATCTTATCCAGGGTGGTGGGTGCCACGGCGCGGTTGTACCTGGTGATTAATATTTTACAGATTTTCATTTTAAATGAATTGGGCATTCCGTTTGTTGCCACAGCTTTTGTGATCTTATTAATGATTTTGTTATACACTTTCGAAGGCGGTGTAAAAACCATTATTTATACAGATACTTTACAAACGGTGGGCATGTTGATAGGTTTGGTGGTATGCATTGTAGCGGTGCTCCACTCATTGGGGATGGATTTTTCAGGAGCCCTCCACGCCATATCCGACAAAGGCTATACACAAATCTTCAAT
>CANGBQ010000051.1 GCA_947451985.1 Chitinophagaceae bacterium
AGGCTTGAAAGATGCCGGTTTGGGTAAAGAAGCCTATGCTACACAGCAGTCCATCCTTGAGAAAGTAAGCCTGCACATCAATACCATCAGCGCCAACGTTTCAGCGATGATTGAAGCACGGAAAAAATCCAACGAGATCAGCCATTCCCGTGAAAAAGCGATTGCCTACTGTGATAAAATAAAAGAAGCGTATTTTGATGTGATTCGCTACCATGTTGACAAATTGGAACTACTGGTAGACGATGCACTGTGGCCGCTGCCTAAGTATCGCGAATTGTTATTTTTAAGATAAATAATATTCTTCACCAAGCCCCCTTAATCAAGGGGGCTTTTTCATATGACTTCTATCATTATCCTGTTCTTAACAGAAGCTTTTAGTATTTTTAGAAAATGAAAAAATGGACGACCATATTATTCCTATTGATACTGAATGGAAACCTGTTTGCTCAGCAAATCAATCCTTTTACAACGGCCGACCAGTATGTTCAGCAGCTGGGTTCTCTCGATGCGTTTTCAGTGGCTTCCATCACGGATACACTTACAAAACCATTCCAATCAAAAGTAGAAAAAGCCAGGGCCATCTATTCCTGGATGATTCAACATATTTCCATCGATCCAAAAGCAAGTAAATCAAAAGACGAAAACAAAGCCACCCCTTTAAAAGTGATGACCACGCGACAAGCCAATGCCAAGGGATTTGCCAACTTGTTTCAAGAAATGTGCAGCCAAGCAGACATTCGGTGTATCGTTGTAGAGGGCTTTACCCGCAACAACACAGAAGATATAGAGAATATCCCTGATGAAGCCAACCATGCCTGGAATGTGGTTCAATTGGGCAAAAGTGAAACGGAATGGTGGTATGTAGATGCTTGCAAAGGAAGCGGATCATTGGATAAAAGACAAACGACATTTACCAGACAACCCACTTATCAATATTTTTTTCCATCCAATTCGCTTTTCAACCTAGACCATTTTGCTACTAACAAAGCTTGGCAACTAGGAGAAAGTCCTGCTTCATTAAAGCAATTTTACAGCGGACCCATTATCGGATATGGCGCATATATAGTAGGATTAAAGAGCCCCGTACCCAATCATGGTAAGATCAAAGCCAGCCCAGGCAAAAGCATTCGCTTTCGGTTTCAGCACGACGCGGCAATCTCTATTCAAAGCATGTCCTTGCAAATAGGAGAAGGAAATAAAATGATTCCATCACCACCATTCAATTTTAACGATGAGAATGGATGGATAGAGTTTGGATACATTTTTAAAAAAGAAGGCGATTATCCGATCAGCGTATTCGCTGACAAACAACTCTTGCTCACCTATCAATTGGAAGTAAGCGAATAATAACTATTGACCTACCAAGAAAACGGCATTACTCAATAATAGTTTTCCATTTTCCCAGAAACTTCTAAAAATTGGATCGTCTGCGAAATAAACAATTTTGCCAGCTTCCAAATCCTTTACACCAATCAATGTACCATCAATCAAATTGCCTTTAGCAACACTGCCGACAAAACCGGCTGTAGGTGCTTGCTTTTTAAGCACACCTACATTCCATCCATCTTTCATGAATTCGTAAATATTACTGTTCATTTTCAAGGTGTAATAATAATTGGGATAGCCGAGTCCTAATGGATGCGTATCGTCCAGCTCGAGTCTGTATATGGCTCCGGGGGTATTATTGACCAAGGATTGCCGATCTCTGTCTGCATACTTTTTAACATCAGCGTACGAGGATTTCTTTTCATCAGACTTATCTGATTCTTCATTTTTTTTGAGCTTGATGCCCCAATCGCCAGCAGCCATTTGTGCAACCGCATTTTCCATCACAATCAATCTTCCACCCTGTTTCACCCAAGACTTCAAATTGCTTTCCTTTTCCAATAATATTTTGTAACTGCCATTGGGCACAATCAATACGTCAATACTTTTCAATTCAGTATTAGCCAATCCTGTAGCATTTAACAACACGATGGGATAATTCAATTGCTCATCGAACAAATGCCAAACTTCCCCTGCCGCCGTTTCTGAAACTTCTTCACCAGTCATCATCGCCACTGTAGGTTTTTTAATAAGGTGCAGCTTATCTGATCCGAAGTCGGAACCCGCATCCATAAAACCAGATGCAATAGCAGTAACCTCTATATCAAACTGATTCATCAAAGACAAAAGGCTATTTATTTTCCCCTCATTCCCTTTTTTCAAGATGACCATGCTGCCCTTATTGAAAGATTTTCCGTTGAATGAAAAATCTTTTTCGGTGTACCGAACGTGAATACCTTGCTGCAACAAAGCCGCGAGCAATTTCGCTGCTTTAAAAGATTGATAAGCGAATACATAAGCATAAGCATAAGCGTCAGTGGGCAAAGTTGGGGCTACGCTAGAAAGAACTTTTGTTGCTGCTGGAACCCTTTGCTCTGTAGCGATACAGGAAACTCCATACGCATAAGGCACCGACCAAGCAGTAATATCGTAGGTAGATGAATCTGATAATTTGGAACGGGGCTCGAACAATACCGTTACGAGCGTTGATTTAGGTTGATAAGCTGAAACAATTAAATCTTTAGTAGTGGTAGTATATTGCCCTTCGGAACCAGTAGCGTACTGAAACCCTTTAATCAAGTTGCCAGGTTGGGCATCTTCAAAGGCAATCTGGTTTCTCGTAAACAAGGTTTTCAATTCCTGCAATTTTTGTTCATTGGAACCGCTGATTACATAAGATTTATACTTTCCAGAACCATTGGCTATCCCATTGTCGAAATACTTTTTAAATTCCTGGTTGATTTTTTCGGCACGAAGAGAAGCCATCTCAATGGTACTGATACTTGTGGTATAGTGATGTTCGATTCGATCGAATAAAGTCAAGGTGTCATCATCGACCCGAATGGCCAATCCGCCCATGGAATGACCGGCTTGTTCGTAGGTCATACCAATTGATCCATTGTAAATTGGGTAGGTATCGCCATAAGCAGGATAAAATAAATCAAAATATTCTTTGGTGAAATAGAGCCATCCGTTGGCATCGAAATACTTAGCATGATTTCTTCCAATGTCTGTCTGGAAACTCCGTTGCCAAGAAGTAATCACTTCATGGAAAGGTTCGGCCGCAGGAGCGAAATAATAGGGGCTGTTGGGATATTGCTCATGAAAATCACAATGAATGGCAGGCATCCAATGATTGTATTGTTTAATTCTTTGTTGAGACTCTATTTGCGATTGCCAAGCCCAATCTCGGTTCAAATCAAAATTATAATGATTCCCTCTTCCCCCAGGCCAAGGCTCCTGGTGCTCTCTAGACAATGGATTGACATTGGGATGCTTACCCACCATTTGATTGTACCAATTCACATAACGATCTCTTCCATCCGGATTCAAACAAGGATCTATGATCACCACTGTATTTTTCAACCAAGCATTGATAGCACTGTTATTACCAGATACCAATTCATACAAGACTTTCATGGAAACTTCTGAAGAGCTCGCTTCGTTGCCATGCACATTGTAACTCAACCATACCACCACTGGCATAGAAGAAATTCCGGGGCGATCTTTCAGCAAGCCGGTCAATCTTAGGTTGTTGAGTCGAATCTCTTCTAGCTTATTTATGTTTTCTGGAGCAGAAACGATGGCTGTCAACAAAGGTCTTCCTTCATTGGTGCTTCCATACTGCTCAAGAACCATTTCTTCTTTGGCCACCACAGCAGTGTGTTGAAAATAATCAACTATTCGATGATGGGGTGTAAATTTTTGCCCCAAAGCATATCCTAAAAACTGATCAGGAGACTGAACAGTTTGCGCCAAAGAAATTTGAACAGACCAAATAAAAAAGAGTAGAAAGAAATTACGCATGGTAGAAAATTAAGGCATGAAATTATTAAAACTATCCCTAAAAAAACAGAATATATGCCCCACTTGCCTGCATCAAATAAAATTGACACCCTCTATATACTCCAAAGCCCTGACAGGCTTTACTTTTGGGTCATTTGTTAAGCTTTGTGAAAATATGCCCGATTTGGCTGTAATGTATTTGCGTGTACCCCTATGATTGGTTATTTTTACGCATATTTGGAAGACCTGAAATCACTCTATAAAATATTAACCCGTTCTATACTGATCCTACTGCTGTTGGTTATGACACTGTACGGACTCATTCATCTCCCTCCTGTCCAAACTTTTTTGGTTCAACAGGCCACCCATCGTCTATCCAAATCACTACACACAAAAGTGCAGATTGAACACGTAGACATTTCTTTTTTTAACAAACTAGCGCTCAAAGGAATTTATATTGAAGACCTGCACAAAGACACCCTTTTGTATGCTGGGACACTTTCTGTAAAAATCAATGATTGGTTTTTTGTCAAAGACACGGTGACGCTCCATTATGTCGGATTAGATAATGCCGTGATCAATCTCAAGAGAAAAGACAGCGTATGGAATTATCAGTTTTTGATTGATTATTTCAGTAAACCTTCTGGAAACACCCAAAAGGAGAGCAATTTACAATTGGACATCAAAGAACTTTCTTTGAATAACATTTCATTAAAACATCAGGACAATTGGATTGGCGAGCGCAATCTTGTTCAATTCGATGCCTGCCATGTGTCCGTCCGGCAAACGGATTTTGCGCACCAAAAAGTGGAGATCAATCAGATTGATATTCAGCATCCTGTTTTTGAACGAAGCGATTTTACTGGGAATAGGCCACCTACTCCTCACAGCACGTCTGCTGTTGTAACCAAATCATCGCCTCAACAAAAAGACAACTGGACTGTATTATTGGATCAGCTGACCATACAAAATGGAGTCTTTGCTGATGAGATTGAAACAGAAAGAGCACCCTACGCTGATCATTTCGATGGCCAACACATGCGTTTCTCTTCTATCAATGCTTCCATTCACCAACTGTTATTAAAAAACAACCAGCTGACTGCCAGGTTGAACTTATCTACAAAAGAAAGAAGCGGCTTTACCGTTAAAAAACTAGCTGCCGATCTAACGTTCAATGACAGTATTATGGAATTTAATAATCTCGACTTGCAAACCAATCGTAGCAGGTTGAAGAATTATTATGCCATGCGATTCAAATCTTTTAATTATGACATGAATCGATTCATGAGTAATGTGGTTTTGGAAGGGCATTTCAATAACAGCACCCTTAGCAGCGAAGACATTGCCATTTTTGCACCAGAATTAAAAGATTGGAATAGAATAGCTACCATTCATGGAGAAGCAAAAGGAACACTTGAAGACCTGTATGCAAAAAAATTACTTATACAAACCAACAGCAGTGTTGTCAAAGGAGACTTACATTTAAAAGGGCTATCCGATATCAGCACCACTTATATTGACTTTACTTCGGAGGGATCAAAAACAAGATTCGATGATCTTTCTGCCATTGTCCCCAGTCTTAAAAAAATCACCCAACCCAACATATCCAAGTTGGGCAATATCTATTTTAAAGGCCGATTTACCGGATTGATTAATGAGTTTATTGCCAAAGGAGATTTCGTTACAGATCTAGGAAGCATCCATGCCGATTTGAGCATGAAGATACCCAGCCATGAGCCAGCTATGTACAATGGCTCTGTATTGGTTAGTGATTTCAATCTTGGACAATTTGTAGACAACCAGCAAATCGGGAAAATATCCTTGAATGGAAAGATCGAAGGAAAAGGATTCTCCCTTCCAGCACTAGATGCTAATTTTACTGGTGGTATCAGCCAATTTGAATACAATGGATACAAGTACCGAAATATTTTGGCGAGCGGCAATTTTCTGAATAGCACCTTTAAAGGAAGAGCCAGCATTGACGACTCAAATCTGGTTATCAAAAATATGGTGGGCTCACTCAACCTGTCTAAGAAAGACATCTCCTTCAACCTAACTGCAGATTTACAACATTCCAATTTTAAAAACATTCGATTAAGTGAGAACGACCTAAGCCTGACAGGACTCATAGGCCTTCATTTTACGGGCAATACAATTGATAACTTTTTGGGAGAAGCCAAAATATACAATGCACGTTTATACAACCACAATGATCGTCTGTCATTTGACTCCTTGAAACTTTACTCTACAATTGTGGATGGCCAAAAAAAATTGTCTTTAGAAACCAACGAATTGGATATAGCTGTAAAAGGAAAATTTAAAATTCTTGAATTACCCACTGCTTTTACAACCTTATTGAATAGATATTATCCTGCCTATATCAAAGCTCCTTCCGGCAGTATAGAAAACCAAGAATTTTCATTCAGCATTGAAACGAAGAATATTCAGGAGTATCTAAAACTGATTGACAACAAGCTGAGCGGATTGAACGATGCTTCAATCAATGGAAATATTGCTGCAAGCAAAAATGAAATCAATCTTACCGGGAGCATTCCGGAAGTATACTACGACAATAAAGCATTCAGAGACATTCTCATTCAATCAAATGGCAACAAAGACAGCTTAAAAACAGTTGTTCGAGTGGGTGACATCAGCCTCTCGGACAGCATGCACTTTCCTGATACCAAACTCACTATTTATTCTAGCAACAACCAATCTGATATTCACCTCAAAACAAGCGGTGTCAACACCCTCAATGAGGCAGACCTAAACGCAAATATAGAAGTGCTCACTGATGGTGTAAAAATTCACTTTTATCCATCGTCTTTCATGATCAATGATAAAAAATGGTCACTGGAAAAAGACGGAGAACTTACCTTGCGAAAAGACTATATCGAAGCAAATCAAATCAATTTCTCTCACAATCACCAACAGATATCTATATACTCAGAACTGGACAAAGCGGACAATCAACCCTCCATTGTGGCCAAATTAAGAGAGGTTCAGCTGGATGACTTTCTCCCCTTTGTACTCAAAGAACCTGTTGTCAAGGGCCTTCTAACAGGAGAAGCCATTATCAAAGATCCGCTGAATAAAGTTTCCATTCAGTTTATTGGCAAGGCCGACAGCCTTTCTTTGGACAATAAATATGTGGGCAATGTGTCCCTATCTACCAAAGCTGATACCCGTACAGGCGAAATCAGCTATCATGCTGCCACCACAGATACCACGAATGTTTTTGAGATCGATGGTAATTTTAATCTGCAAGATTCTAGTGCCAATCAACTAATCGCCAACTTGCGGGCAGAAAAAATACACCTTTCCATTCTCGAGCCCTATTTAGGTGATATTTTCAGTAGTATGGAAGGAACTGCCTCTTCTCAATTAACCCTCAGTGGAGACAAGAACCACCCTTTGCTAACCGGAGAAGTGTGGGTAAAGAACAGCGCCTTGAAAGTTGCCTATACCCAATGTCGCTATTTTGTAGAGAACCAAAAAGTTACTTTTAGAAATGATGAGATTGATTTTGGCTTTATGCAACTAAAAGATTCTTTAAACAACACGGCTACCCTATCCGGAAAAATACATCATGAATTCTTCAATCATTTTTCTTTCGAAAACATCAATCTAGAAACTGCGAAGCTTTCTTTATTGAATACGACACAAAAAGACAACGAGGCGTTTTATGGGAACGTAATTGGCAGGGCTAAGATGAACATCAATGGTCCTATTTCTAATCTTCAGATGAATATAGATGGAGAGCCCAGTATCCTGGATAGCAGCCATATTTATTTACCGACGAGCGAAGGAAAAGAAAGCAATAAAATTGATTACATTGATTTCATTCGATTTGGCACTCAAACAGAAGAAAGAAGTTTTAATCAAGGCACCAATATTGTAGTGAATCTTCACATCAAAGCAAATCCTTCCTGCAAAGTCGATGTGATTTTAGATGAAGAAACCGGGGATATTATCAAAGGGCAAGGCAACGGCATGATCAACATCAGAGTAGGCAATATTGAGCCATTGACCATTCGTGGAAATTTCAGCATCACCAAAGGTGAATACAATTTTAATTTTCAAACCTTTCTCCAAAAACCATTCACCCTGAACAGAGGAACCATTTCCTGGAATGGAGACCCCTATCAAGCTTCCATAGATATTGATGCAGAGTATCTGGCTAAAAATGTAGATATCAGCAATCTTACGACCAGCGGTGGCTTTCGACAAAAAGAAGACGTCAAAATTATTTCTCATTTAACGGGTGTGCTTCAAAATCCGCAGGTAACATTTGATTTTGAATTGCCCGAAAAAAGTGATGCCAAGAGAAATGACATCATTGTGAAGCGATTGGCCGAATTTAAAAACGATGAAAATGAAATGAACAAACAAGTAGCCAGCTTGCTATTGTTCAATACATTCATCATTGGCAATCAGAATTTCTTGTCACAGGGAAATGCCAGCACCTTGATCACCAATACCATTGGCGGCATGGTCAGCAACCTGTTGACTAACTTTTTCAACAGAGAGCTGGAAAAAGCAACCAAAGGCATTTTGTCCACCTATATAGACATCAACCCCACTTTGGATTTGCAAAAAAGCACCGCCCAATTGCAAGCCAATGTGAGAGCAGGATTGAAGATTCTGTTTAGCAATCGGCTGGTTTTATTGGTGGGTGGTAATCTGGATTATAACAACCCATCCTATAGCCAACAACTTGAAAAGAAAGGACTGCTTACCCCGGATCTAAACATTCAATGGTTGATCAATAAAGATGGATCGCTTCGGGTAGTTGGATTCAACAGAAGCAGCATCGATTTTACCATGAACCAACGCAATCGGTCAGGGCTGCAATTGTCTTACCGAAAAGACATCAATACCCTATCTGATATTTTTAAAAGCAGAAAAAAGATACAAGCTGCCGAGAACAATTTCAGCCAACCGGCCGATAAGCCCAAAGAGCATTAATGAAGGGGGAAAGCCCATTGCATAAAAAGAGGAAACACCTTCGCCCAGGTATTTAAATCATGTTTACCATCCTGGAGTTCAACCGATACAATGTCTTTTGTTGGATTATACCCTTTTTGTACCAATTCTTTAATCAAATCCCTTGTATCATCCACTGCATCAATGATGCCATTGTTGTTCCGATCGGCTGTTTCATCCAAGAAACCCGATTCAAAGAAAAATTGAAGCCAGGGGTGATATTCACCTGCCCGAATGAGCCGATGCATGATTCGGTCTGTTTGTTCATTAAAATCCTTGTCTTCGGTATCCCTGTCTCTCCACCAAAATGAACCACTGAAAACAGCCACTTTAGAAAATTCTGTAGGATGAGACCAAACAATATCCAATGCACTCAATCCACCTAAGGAAAAACCAGCGTACACTTTTTGTTTGCAGGAAGCCAGGGCATACTGTTTTCTAATGAATGGCAAAAGCTCCTCCATAACAAATCGTTGGTATTGATCTGCTTTGGCACCCCGCCCTTTATAATCGAGCACAGAAGCGGTACCATATTCATTCTTTCTATCGGGAGCACAATGAATTGCCACACAGAGAACCGGCTCTATTTGATTTTTTTGATAAAGTGCTTGCAATATTTCATCAAAATGCATGGTTCGAAAGTCCTGTCCATCGTTGACGAGCAGCAAACTGGTTTGTTCGGCAGGCGCTTTGACCGGCGGCAGGTAACAATCGATGGTTACCTCCCTGTTCAGGTGGGTAGAAAACAATAAATGGGTTACAATTTCAATTGCCAAGACCGTATTGTCTATCATATGAACCAAAAATACGTAAAGATTGTAAGGCTATTATACAAAGATGATTTGTTTTATTGCGCTGTAAAAAATATATTTGAAGAGCATTCCCCCCAACCTACATAAAGCAACTGTAATGAAAAAAATAGGCATCCTTCATGGAAAAGAACGAAGCTTCCCTGAGGCATTTGTGGAAAGAATTAATGGCAAGAAAATGAAAGGCATCGTCGCCGAGCCCGTTCACATAGACAAAGTGATGCAAGGAGCAGCAACCGAATACGCCGTGATAGTAGATCGCATTTCACAAGATGTACCTTTTTACAGGGCTTATTTAAAAAATGCCGCCCTTTGCGGGACGGCTGTGATCAATAACCCATTTTGGTGGAGCGCCGACGAAAAGTTTTTTAATAATTGCTTGGCTACCAAAATCGATGTTCCCGTTCCTAAAACTGTTATCCTACCCTCAAAAGAATTACCCCCGGATACTTCTGCCGAATCCTTTGCCAATCTTGCCTATCCAATGGATTGGGAAGGTATTTTTCAATACATCGGTTTCCCTGCATATATGAAACCCTTTGCAGGAGGCGGCTGGAAAAGCGTATATCAACTCGACAGCATTGAAGATTTTTTTGAAAAACACCATGAAACAGAACAACTGGTCATGATGCTCCAGGAAGAGATTAAATTTGAAGAATACTATCGTTGCTACTGCATTGGCGGAAAATATGTGCGCATCATGCCCTATGAACCGCGGAACCCACACCATTTAAGGTATGTAGCCGATTTCACTCCAACCAAAGAAAGACTTCAGCAAATGGAAGCAATTGTATTACGTATTTGCAAATACCTTGGATATGACTTCAATACCGTCGAATTGGCTGTCAGAAATGGCATACCTTATGCAATTGATTTTTGCAATCCCGCCCCTGACGCCGATATCCAAAGTGTGGGTACCGAAAATTTCGAATGGGTAGTGGAAACAGCCAGTCAATACGCCATTGAAAGGGCTCAAGCCCATATTGATGGAGCAGACAATCTTACCTGGGGAGAATACATCAAAAGAAGCAGCACCAAACAAACCCTTTATTAAACCCTATTGTATATCTAGATTCAATTCTTTGCATGACACATTTATCTTATAAACAATTTACCATTGGCGTAGAAGAAGAATACATGGTCATCGACCCTGAAACCTGCGAGCTGAAAAGTCATGAACAAAAAATAGTTCAGGAAGGGCAAAAAATTATCAAAGACAAGGTGAAAGCCGAAATGCACCAAGCGGTGGTAGAAGTGGGTACGGATATTTGTGCCGATGTAGACGAAGCCTTCACAGACATTTCAAATCTCCGAACGACCATCAGTGGCATTGCCGAAAGCATGGACCTTTGGGTGGGCGCCAGCGGCACCCACCCCTTCAGCCATTGGGAAAAACAATTAATAACAGAGCACGTTCGTTACAACGAACTTGTCAACGAATTACAAGAAGCTGCTCGAAGCAACTTGATTTTTGGCTTGCATGTACATGTGGGAATGGAAAACAGGGAAATGGCCATCCACATTGCCAATACAGCGAGGTACTTTCTGCCGCATATTTTCGCCCTGAGTACCAACTCCCCTTTTTGGGAAGGAA
>CANGBQ010000052.1 GCA_947451985.1 Chitinophagaceae bacterium
GAAGTCTGCAATGAAAATGGAGGCAGAAGTATTATCCCCTACAATGGAATGTTGGCAGGCGACGCCTATATGTGGAGCAAATTCAGGGATGACAAAAAACTACTAGAGAAATTCAAAGCCCTGACAGAAAAGAAATTTGATAAACAAAGAGGATATTATGGCAAAGTTGGCACCCGGACGATTATCAAAAACACGGGTATCATCAAAGATGTCTGGATAGGATCAGATGCCTATATCAAAGGGGCCAACAAGCTTAAAAACTTAACCATCAACAGCGATGCAAACAGAAAGTCTCAAATTGGTGAAGGCTGTGAGTTGGTCAATGGAATTATTGGTTATGGCTGTCGTATTTTTTATGGTGTAAAAGCCGTTCGATTCATGACTGCATCCCATTCACAATTGAAATATGGAGCCAGGCTGATCAATTCTTACCTGGGAAACAATTCCACTATTTCCTGTTGCGAAGTGCTCAACACCATGATTTTTCCCGGACACGAACAACACCACAACAATTCATTTTTGTGTGCCTCACTGATTATGGGGCAGAGTAATATTGCGGCTGGCGCTACCATTGGCAGCAACCACAACAGTCGTAGTGCAGATGGCGAAATCATTGCAGGCAGGGGTTTTTGGCCAGGTTTATGTGTAAGCTTGAAACACAATTCCAAATTTGCTTCTTATACCATCATTGCCAAAGGTGATTACTCGTCAGAATTAGACATTCCTGTTCCATTCAGCCTGATCAGCAATGATGTTGCCAATGATCGATTGTTAGTAATGCCTGCTTACTGGTTTATGTACAATATGTATGCGCTGGAAAGAAATGTAGGCAAATATGAAAACAGGGACAAAAGAGAATATAAAATTCAGCACATTGAATTCAATTACCTGGCGCCAGATACCATCAATGAAATGTTCAACGCCTTGCAATTGTTCAAATCCTTATCCATCAACGAAAAAGGAGAAGCAATCGTAAACAATTGGGAAAATGCAAAGAGAAAAACCTTATTGATCAAACTACCCGAGGCGATTCGCATTTTCAATGAATTGATTCAACTGTATGCTGCCACACAAATGCTGAAATGCATCGAAACCAATCAAATCAAAGACTTTGCTGGTCTTAAAAAATCATTGTCTGCTAGTGCAGCTAGAAAAAAATGGAGCAATATTGGGGGCCAATTAATTTTAGATGATCGTTTGAAAGTTCTAAAAGAAAAAATCACCTCGGGTACAATAAAAAGCTGGGACGAAGTACATGGTTTTTACCAACAACAAGGCAAATCGTACGATACCGACAACCTGCAACATGCCTATGCAAGTTTACTGGAATTATGGGGCCTTACGCACAAAGATTTTACTCCTGCCCTATTCAAGAAACTTATGGGAGAAATGCTGGCGACCAAATCTTGGATGACACAAAACATCCGAAGCACCAGGGAAAAAGATTACACCAACCCATTCCGTAAGATGGTATATGACAACAACAAGGAAATGCTCGCTGTGATTGGAAAGATAGAAGACAATACTTTTATTCAAGCTCAAGAAACCAGCTATCAAACGCTGAGTCGCAGTGTAAATGGAATCATCAAAAAATGGAAACTCTGATTAGTCGGCCTTTAACAAATGCTGGACAGCCAAAGCATATCCATGCAAGCCCAACCCGCTTATAACGCCGAGTGCATGGGGAGACACAAAGGAATGCTGTCTGAAAGTCTCTCTTGCAAACACATTGGAAATGTGCACTTCAATAACCCTTGAAGAAATAGCTGCCACCGCATCGCCTATGGCAACGGAAGTATGGGTATAGCCCCCCGGATTGAATACAATTCCGTCTGCATCAAACCCCACTCTTTGCAATTCGTTGATCAACTCCCCTTCTACATTGCTCTGAAAATAAGTGAATGAAACCTTTGGGAACTCCTTTTGAAGGTCAGCTAAAAAAGAGTCAAAATCCTGTGTACCATAAATACCTGGCTCTCGTTTTCCCAATAAATTTAGATTGGGCCCATTGATGATGGAAATTTTCTTGCTCATGATGCAGGTATAGACTGTTTGATCATGGCAATAAAGTCGTCAAAAAGGTATCGGCTGTCATGCGGGCCAGGTGTGGCTTCAGGATGGTATTGGACTGAAAAAGCCTTTTTATTTTTGATGCGAATGCCTTCTATACTATCGTCGTTCAAGTTGAGGTGTGTGATTTCGATAGCAGGATTCAATTTGACTGCTGCTGGGTCGATTCCGAAACCATGGTTTTGAGTAGTGATTTCTGATTTGCCCGTCAATAAGTTTTTAACCGGATGATTAAGCCCTCTGTGTCCATGGTGCATTTTGAATGTAGGCACATCGTTGGCAAGGGCCAACAATTGATGACCCAAACAAATGCCAAATAAAGGCTTATCGGCAGCCAATATTTGCTTCACTGTGCGAATGGCATAATCCATGGGAGCGGGATCACCCGGACCATTGCTGATAAAATAGCCTGATGGTTTAAATGCAGACAATTCTTCGAAGCTCGTTTTGGCATTGAATACTTTTACATAAGCACCTCGGTCCACCATACACTGTAGAATGTGTTTCTTGACGCCAAAGTCAAGGACGGCGATTCGAATAAGACTAGACTCGTCTCCTAGTGTATAGGGTTGTGAAGTGCTGACGAGGGACGCCAATTCCAACCCATTCATGGACGGCACTTCTTTGAGTTGTTTCGTAAGGGATGATACATCCAAATCGGTAGAGGAAATAATGCAATTCATCGCACCGGTGGTGCGGATATGAGCCACCAAAGCCCTCGTGTCAACGCCATCAATGGCTACAATTTCTTGTGCCTCTAAATATTCCTGCAAGGAATCAACTGCTAAAAAACGACTGAATTTTTCTTCTAAATTTCTGCCTATAATGGCCTTCACTTTCACTCCTTCACTCTCTACATCCTTGGGCATGGTTCCATAATTCCCGATGTGGGCATTGTTCATGATGAGGACCTGGCCATAATAACTGGGATCGGTAAATACTTCCTGGTACCCGGTCATCCCGGTATTGAAACAGATTTCTCCGGTAGCAATTCCTTTTTTTCCAAATGATTGACCGTAGAGAACGGTGCCGTCTGCCAGTACCAGGACCGCTTTGTCAGAGGATTGATTGTTTGCCATTGAATGAAAGTTATGCAAAGAAAAAGAATGTGTGTCTATTTTTAAAAAAAATCAAAAAAAAGCCCCGAAAACTTCGGGGCTATATCGTTTGATGCTTTTTTCATTACGCTTCGGTGCTTTCTTCAGCAGCCGCTTCAGCTGATTCAGCAGCAGGAGTAGCTTCAACAGCTTTCTTTTTAGACCCTGCGCGTCTTGTTTTTTTGGCTCCTTCAGCAGCTTTATCGCTTCCTTTTCCATAAATCTCGTTGAAGTCAACCAACTCAATCATGGCCATTTCAGCGTTGTCACCCGTACGAGCGCCCAATTTGATAATACGAGTGTATCCACCTGGACGACCCGCTACTTTTGGCGCTACTACTGTGAACAATTCTTTTACAGCCAATTTATCGTTCAAATAACTGAAAACAATACGGTGATTGTGCATAATCACTTCTTTGCTTTCGGTTGCTTTGGTTTTGGTAATGATGGGCTCGATGTACGTACGCAATGCCTTTGCTTTTGCAAGCGTGGTAGTGATGCGCTTGTGTGTAATCAATTGACAACCCAGGTTCATCAATAGAGCCTTTCTATGAGAGGCGGTTCTGCTTAAATTGTTTTTTTTGTCTCCGTGACGCATGACATTTGAATTTTAAACCCTGTACCGTGTCAGGAATTACAGGATTGTGATGAATAGTATGATGCGAGATTACTCGTCGTCTAATTTTAATTTGCTCAGGTCCATACCAAAGCTCAATCCTCTTTCGTGCAATACCTGGTCGATTTCACTCAAAGACTTCTGACCGAAGTTTCTGAACTTCATCAAGTCTTCTTGTTCGTATTGAACCAATTCGCTTAAAGAGTTGATTTTAGCAGCTTTCAAGCAATTGAAGGCACGTACAGAAAGATCTAAATCTTCCAGTGGTGTCTTCAACATCTTACGCAATTGCAAAGTTTGCTCGTCAACCAAGTCTTCCTTCTTGTCTTCTTTTGTATCAAAAGTGATGTTCTCATCAGTGATGATCATCAAGTGTTGAATCAAGATGCGGCTGGCTTGTTTTACTGCTTCTTCAGGATGAATGGTACCATCAGTAACCACATCCATGATTAATTTTTCGAAATCGGTGCGTTGCTCCACCCTGGTATTCTCTATCAAATATTTCACATTCTTTATAGGCGTATAGATGGCATCAACAGGAATGTATCCGAAATGAGAGCTCTTTTCTTTGTGCTCTTCAGCAGGAACATACCCGCGACCTTTTCCAATGGTGATTTCGATATCCAACTTTGCACTGTTGTCCAATGTGCAGATCAATAATTCAGGATTCATTACCTGGAAAGAAGCAGAGGCTTCTCCAATCATTCCAGCAGTGAATTCAGTCTTATTCTTGATAGAAAGCGTTACTTTCTCTGTGTTTACATCGTGTTCTACCTTAGACTTGAAACGAACTTGCTTCAAGTTGAGGATGATTTCGGTAACGTCTTCAGTAACACCTTTGATGGTAGCGAACTCGTGGTCGGCACCAGCAATATTGATACCAATGATTGCATGACCTTCCAATGAATTCAACAAAACCCTGCGCAAAGCATTACCAATGGTAACGCCGTATCCTGGCTCCAGGGGACGGAATTCGAACTGCGCTTCAAAATCAGTTGCTTTCTGAAGAACGATTTTATCTGGTTTAACAAAATTAAAAATGGCCATTTGTATTTTGTTGTTTTAAAATTTAAAATATTATTTACTGTACAATTCCACAATCAGTTGTTCTTTGATGTTTTCTGGAACACTCTCCCTTTCAGGATATGCGATGAAAGTTCCTTTCAATTCGCTTTCGTTCCAATCCAACCAACTGAATTTTGGATTTTTACCACGTACATTGCCAGTAATGGCAGTATTGGCAGCACTTTTATTTTTAAGGCCGATTTTATCGCCTGGCTTGCAACTAAATGAAGGCACATTCACCACTTCACCATTTACAGTGACGTGCTTGTGACTTACCATCTGACGAGCCGCCTGACGGCTAGGAGCGATACCCATTCTGAAAACGGTATTGTCCAAACGAGCTTCTAACAATTTGATTAGGTTCTCACCGGTTACACCTTTTCTGCGGGCTGCTTCTTCAAATGTTCTGCGGAATTGTTTTTCCAGCAAACCATAAGTGTATTTTGCCTTTTGTTTTTCTTTTAACTGAACGCCATATTCGCTCAACGTTTTACGCTTTTTGCTAGCGCCGTGTTGACCGGGAGGGTTACTGTTTTTAGTTAGCCATTTACCATTTCCGGTAATGGGTTCTCCGAACCTGCGGGAGATTTTGGTTTTGGGGCCTGTATAACGTGCCATAGTAGTTTGAGTGACCTTTTATTGTCGATGCATCATTGTAAAGGTCATTTAAAATGAATGATGCACCCGTTAAAAAATAATATATACTAAGTAATTAAACTCTTCTCTTTTTGGGAGGACGACATCCATTGTGTGGCAATGGGGTTACGTCTTTGATCATGGAAACTTCCAATCCGCTTTGAGACAAAGAACGGATGGCACCTTCACGGCCGCTACCAGGACCTTTAACATATACATCTACCCTTTTCAAGCCAGCATCGATGGCTGTTTTAGCAGCATCAGCACCGGCCATTTGAGCAGCATAAGGTGTATTTTTCTTACTTCCTTTGAAACCCATTTTACCAGCAGAAGACCAAGAAATCACCTGACCTTGTTTGTTGGTCAAACTGATAATAATGTTGTTGAAACTTGCAGTAATGTGTGCATCGCCGTAGCTATCCACTTTTACCACTCTCTTTTTTGAAGCCGCTTTCGCGCTGGGAGCTTTTTGTCCTGTTGCTTTTGCCATAATGTTTTGATATAGGTAATCTTTAAAAAAAATCCTCAATGTTTGTTGAGGTTGAACCAACCCTCCTGCCGACTTATGAAGCAATCCGGCGCTGATTCATAGAATATAAGTCTATATAAACAGCAATACCGGAAACAGAATCTCCGGCATTAGCTATGTTATTATTTAGTAACCTTCTTCTTACCAGCAACTGTCTTACGCTTACCTTTTCTGGTACGGCTATTGGTACGGGTACGCTGACCACGAACAGGCAAACCTTTACGATGACGCAAGCCACGATAACAAGCGATATCTAACAAACGCTTGATGTTCATTTGCGTTTCACTGCGCAAAGCACCTTCTGTTTTGAACTCGTTATTGATGACATTACGGATAGCAGTCTGCTCATCGTCATTCCATTGGTTCACTTTCTTGTTCAAATCAATACCTGATTTGGTTAGAATGTATTTCGCTGTTGAACGACCAATACCATAAATGTAGGTAAGACCAATTTCACCTCTTTTGTTCTTTGGTAAATCTATACCGGCAATACGAGCCATATGAATTATTAAATTTTGAGTGTAAATTAAAATGAATGATTATCCTTGCTTTTGTTTAAAGCGTGGATTCTTTTTGTTGATCACATATAGACGACCTTTTCTTCTCACAATCTTACAGTCTACACTGCGTTTTTTAATGGAAGCTCTAACCTTCATGGTGGTTGTTTTTTTTCTTTATCAAATGACTGTTTACAAACGCAAACAGCCGGTTAATTATTTATATCTAAATATAATTCTACCCCTTGTCAAATCGTATGGACTCATTTCCACCCCTACTTTATCACCTGGTAAAATACGGATGTAGTGCATCCTCATTTTGCCTGAAATCGTCGCCAAAATTTCATGTCCATTTTCGAGCTTAACCTTAAACATGGCATTACTGAGTGCCTCAATAATCGTTCCGTCTTGTTTAATAAGTGCTTGTTTAGCCATAAATTTGGGAGCGCAAAGATAAGTAGAATATTTTATTTTTAATCAAAAAATGATAATATTACACCCCTAAAGCATATAATTTTATGAAAAAGCTCCTTTTTGCCTGCCTAGGTTGCGGGTTGATTGCTGTTTCCTGTAAGAAAAGTGACCCCGCCCCCAATCCCGTTCCGGCAACACCTTCTAAGTTTTTTACCTTTACCCCCGGGGTTACCTGGTACTATCAAACAGACTCCGCCTCGGTCAATTTGGGCAAGGATACTTTGACATCTTCCAATAGCGATTCATTGATTAACAGTAAGTTATATCATATTTTCAATGGCACAGGCACTTCAGGTGCTTCCCAGTCATTTTACAATATTACCGGCAGAGATTATTATCAATACACCTCTTTATCGGCCCAATTGCCCCCCTTGGACCTGCACTATTTGAATGACAGTCTCCCGGTTTTGAGCAACTGGTCTCAACCCGTGTCTGTTTCCCAATCCGGGGCCACCCTCACCGGTGACATCAAAAACATCATCGCTCAAAAAGGAATCAGCTTGACCGTAAATGGCACCCCTTACGACAGTGTCATCATGGTAAGAACCACCATTGAAAATGCCAATATTGACTATAGTGGACAGAATATCACCCCTAGCATTACCCAGGATATTCAAAACTTTTATGCACCCAGACATGGGCTGATCAAAAGGCTTCTGAAGTTGAACATTTCAATTGCCCCTATTCCTATTTTTCTTCCGAATGGACAGGAAATCATCAATACCAACCGCACCACTTCACTCATGAATTCAACCGTGCAATAATCAAAATACTATCCACAAAAAAAGGCAGCAATCATTGCTGCCTTTTTTTATACAAACGAATGCGAGAATCGTTTTTATAAAATAGTGACTTCTGTTCTTCTGTTTTCGGCTCTTCCCGCTTCTGTTTTATTATCGGCAATGGGCTGCGTCATACCATACCCTTTGGTGGTCAATCTGGCGGGGTCAATTCCCTTTCCAATTAAATACTCCTTTACGGCATTGGCTCGATCCAAAGAGAGTTTTTGATTGCTGGCCGCATTACCTACATTGTCAGTATGACCGCCAATTTCAATGCGGTCATCTTCCTTTCTTTTCAAATAAGCAACCAATTCGTCCAACACAGTATAGGCGCTCTCCTGCAAGGTTGCTTTACCAAAATCAAAATTACAATTGTCTAACACCCAGTTCTTAGAGGGTAAAAACTGAAAATTAAGCACGAAAGGATTTTTATAATAAGCATTGCCTTGAAGCGCGGGAATCTTCAATACATCCAAGGAAGTAGAATCCTTGAAACCCAAAATTGAAATTTCATATTCATCACCTGCGGGAAGCCTGACAGAAAATTTCCCATTGTCATCAGTCAAACCTTGATACTCCCTTCCATTGGCTTTGCTGCGCAAAATCATGATTTCATGCGGAAGTACATTATTATTAAAATCAGTCATCACCACATCTACTTGGGCATCCTTTGGAACCGAAGCATTCTGCAATACAGGATTCTGGGCATATCCAATAATAGGATTTACCAGCAAGGACAATAAAAATAAATTGACAATCGTCTTCATATTGATACTATTTGTATGAAGATTTAAAATTAATGATTAAAAGAAGTTCCATGCATCGCCGCAGCCAAAAATCAAACTGTTTTATAATTTCTTTTGCAATTGAACCACCATTTCTCGTTTCCAGGCCGAAAAATCTCCTTGAATAATATGAATCCTTGCTTGTTTCATCAGCCAAAGGTAAAACGCCAAATTGTGCACACTGGCAATGGTCAGCCCCAAGTATTCTTTTGCTTTGAGCAAGTGCCGCAGATACGCTTTGCTGTAATATTGACTGCTGACGCAATCGATTCCATCGTCGATAGGAGAAAAATCCTTTTCCCATTTTTTATTGTCAATATTGACAATGCCTTTCGTCGTGAACAACATGGCATTCCTTCCATTGCGGGTAGGCATGACGCAATCAAACATATCTACGCCCATTTCTATGGCCTCCAAAATATTCCAAGGCGTCCCTACACCCATTAAATAACGAGGCTTACTGAGCGGAAGGTGATCGCAACAAAGCGCGCACATCTCATACATTTTTTCAATGGGTTCCCCTACGCTCAATCCGCCAATGGCATTACCCACAGCATTTTTACTACTGATGTATTCGCAAGATGCCTTTCTGAGATCGGGATGTACCCCTCCTTGAACAATGGGAAACAGATTTTGGGTATAGCCGTATTTATCTGGGGTATTGTTAAAACGACCGAAGCACCTGTCCAACCACCGATGGGTTAATTCCATAGATGTGTGGGCATATTTATAATCGCTTCCACCAGGCGGACATTCATCAAATGCCATGATGATATCACCCCCGATGGATCGCTGGATATCCATTACTTTCTCAGGTGAAAAAAGATGCTTGCTGCCATCGATATGCGATTGGAAAACGACTCCTTCCTCACTGATTTTTCTGCTGTTAGACAATGAAAAGACCTGAAAACCGCCGCTGTCGGTTAAAATAGGCCGATGCCAACCATTGAACTGGTGCAATCCGCCGGCAGCTTCCAATACGTCAATGCCAGGGCGAAGATATAAATGATAGGTGTTCCCTAAAATAATCTGGGCTTTTACTTCCTCGTAGAGTTGGTGTTGGCTGACTGCTTTTACAGAACCCACCGTTCCTACAGGCATAAAAATGGGCGTCAGGATTTCACCATGGTCGGTAAGCATTTTCCCAGCCCTTGCTTTGGATGTTTTGTCGGTGTGTTGGATGTCAAATTGAAGTGCTGCCATAATGAACACCACAAAGATAAATTTTAAAATTGCTCTACAATGATGCAGTCAATAATAATCCGAAAGCATATTTTTGCTTTAATGAATACTACCATCCTGATTGAACAATGGCCATTGATACTGTTTATATTGCTTTGTGTTACTGCTGCCGTACAACTTTTTTATTTTCTTTACTTTTTTGCTCGATTGGCCTTTTATCGAACCACTCCCAAAAAGACTTCTCAAACACATCCAGTCAGCGTGGTGATTTGCGCCCGCGACGAAGCCGAAAACCTTGCTCATTTCCTTCCTGGCATCTTGCTACAGGAATATAAAACCACCCATGAAGTCATTGTGGTGAATGACAATTCTTATGACGACAGCAAATACCTTTTAGAAGAATTTCAAAAAACCTACAAGCAATTAAAATCAGTGGAACTGACCCAGGAGGCCAAAATGATTCCAGGTAAAAGATACCCATTGAGTATTGGTATCAAAACAGCCAAACACGAAGTTTTGCTGCTGACAGATGCAGACTGCGTTCCGGCCACTGAACACTGGATTGACAGCATGCAAAATGCATATGATGACGCCACCGAAATTGTGTTGGGATACGGCGCCTATCACAAAAAGAAGACATTCTTAAACAAGATTATACGTTGGGAAACTTTTCATACCGCCCTTCAATATCTGAGCTATGCACTGGCAGGTATCCCCTACATGGGGGTGGGAAGAAACCTGAGTTATAAAAAAACTGTTTTTCTACGACACAAAGGTTTTTCAGCCCACAACAATATTCCCGGTGGAGACGATGATTTATTCATCAATATGGCTGCCACCAAAGAGAATACCCAAATCAACATCGACCCCAATAGCTTTACCCTGAGTATCCCTGCTTCCACTTGGGCACAGTGGTTTCGACAAAAGAAAAGACATTACACCACCAGCAAATATTATAAAACTTCGCACCAATTATTACTAGGCACTTATGCCCTGACGCAGTTTTTGTTTTTCCCCTTGTTAATCGGAACTGCCATTTTCTATCAATGGCAGCTGGCACTGGGCATTTTCGGGCTGCGGTTTTTGACCCAAACCGTCATCTATTGGAAGACGCTCCGAAAATTGAATGAAAAAGATTTGATGGCCTATTTTATTTTATTGGATCTTTGGATGTTCTTCTACTACCTGATTTTTGCTTTGTCACTGATCAAAAAACCAAAACCCACTTGGAAATAATCACTCAATATTTTGACGATTTTAGCGCCCAGCAATTAAAGCAATTTAGCTTGCTCAAGCCATTATATACAGAGTGGAACAGCAAAATCAATGTCATCAGCAGAAAGGATATTGACAACTTTTATATACACCACGTATTGCACTCATTGAGCATTGCTGCCAACTTTGAATTCAACGAAAGCACAAAAGTAATGGACCTGGGTTGCGGAGGCGGA
>CANGBQ010000053.1 GCA_947451985.1 Chitinophagaceae bacterium
AAAGCCTCTTTTGGGAAAACCGTCAACTTGCCCAGTGGTGCTTATTTGATTATCGAACACACCGAAGCCCTTCATGTCATCGATGTGAACAGTGGTTACAAGAGCGTTAGCAACAACCAGGAACAAAATGCCCTGGAGACCAACCTGGAAGCCGCAGCGGAAATTGCCCGCCAATTGAGGCTGCGCGATTTGGGTGGCATCATTGTGGTTGACTTCATCGACATGAAATTGATGGAGAATAAAAAAAGGCTTGCAGATGCTATGGAAGGTTTGATGAAAACGGATCGTGCCAAACACGCAGTACTTCCCCTCACCAAATTTGGTTTGATGCAAATCACAAGGCAGCGCATGAAGCCTGAGATGAACATCAACACCAGCGAAGTGTGTCCAAGCTGTGCAGGCACCGGAAAAATATCTTCTACTTTAATATTGGAGGATGAAATTGCTAAAAACCTTAATTACCTCATCATGCAGCGCCACAAAGGGCTAACCATCGAGGTACATCCAATCATCTATACTTACCTGACCAGCGGCCTATTTTCAAGGAAATTTAAATGGCGTTGGAAATACAAGCAACGCATCAAAATAAAAGCGAACAACCATTTTCACTTAACGGAGTTTCGCTTTTATGACAACAGCGGCGAGGAGATTAAGCTGTAACCTTGGATTAGTGCTGATGGTTGTGCTGCATCGACGTCAACTCTTCAGGAGTAACGGTCTTTTCTTTTGGAGTGATGCTAGCCTCTACAAAATTGAAGAGCTTTTCGGTAATCAAACGGCGATAGGTTGAATCGAGCTGCTTTTCGTCTTTCATCATTCTGTCGATATAGCTGTCCAACCAGCTCATGTCTTCTCCCATGTTCATCTGACCGAAATAACGCATGACCTCTTCTTTCATATAGGCTCTCAGTTCGTCCTGGCTTACTTCTAATTTATTGTCGGCTATCAACCGATCGCTGATCAATGTCCATTTCAATTGATTGGAAAATACCGGAAATTCGGCTTCGGCTTCATCAGCGGTCTTGGGCTTTTCTCCACCGGTCTGTAACCATCTTTTCAAAAAAGCTTCCGGAAACTGCATGCTGGTTTTGTCCAACAACAGATGATACAGTTGATCGTGCAACTGGTTGCGGCTTTGGGCAGACCAGTATTTTTCTATTTCAGACTTCAGCGTTTCGCGAAGGGCTTCTTCTGTTTGAATATCCTTGCCAGGAAAAATTTCATTAAAGAATTCAGCATCCAAGGTTCTTTTCTCCACCAGACCCAGCTTCACGATGTCCAGCTTAAAATATTTTTTTGCGGCATCTTTGTCGTTCTTGTCCAATCCCAGATCCTGCAACATCATTTCCAACTTGTCGCCTTCAAAGGTTTTGTTCAGCTGAAATACAATGCTGTCGCCGGCCTTCTTGCCCATCAATTGCTTCTGCATGCTGGGTGTAAAATATTTTAACAATACAGAGTTTTCTTTGGCAATCCCTCCCTCCACTACATTACCATCTTTGTCTGATTCTGTAAACTGAACATTCAACACATTTTCTTCATTGTCAATCAGCGCTGGTTCGGTCATTTTACCGCCCTTGATCTGCATTCGGTTGATTTCTTCTGTAACCATTTCATTGGTTACCGCTACTGTATGAAGGGTGATTTTTTCTTTAGAGAGATCTGCAATTTTAAAATCAGGCTTCAAACCGATTTCAAAACCAAATTCATAGTCGGTAGGCTGTTGCAAGTCGATCTTGCTCAAGTCGTTGGACAAAGGAAGTGGCTGTGCAAAAATCTCCGGTCTCTCTTCGTTCAAATAAGTATACAACTTGCTTTCTACTGTTCTCAATACCTCTTCATTGAAAATAGAAGGACCATACATTTTTTTAATCATCCCTGCGGGAACCATTCCTTTTCTAAATCCGGGAATATTGGCCGTTTTGCTATATTCTTTCAGCTTTTTTTCAAAAGCGGGCATGTATTCTTCTTTGCTGACTTTGATGGTCAATTTGTCTGTTAAAACACCGATGTTTTCTCTTACTACTGCTGACATATTTGATTAATTGATACGTTGATAAATTAAAAGTTGATAAGCCAATGGTTGGATGTTTGCAAGATGCCCACATGTCAACCGTTCAACTTATCAACTTAGTTCGTGCGGATGATAGGGGTCGAACCTACATGCCTCGCGGCGCCAGATCCTAAGTCTGGTGCGTCTGCCAATTTCGCCACATCCGCATCCGATTTGTGAAATAGGCCCCCTAAGGAGCACATTCAAACGGGATGCAAAATTAAGGTTTTCCCCCATAGTTTTCAACAAAAACGGCACTTATTATTAAATGTTTGGTAAGATCCGACCAAGGTTCCACCTAATTTCCTGCATTTGAGGGTTTTGAAGTAAATTCGTAACCATTGATGGCCACTGCTGATACCATACCCGCTTATACCCTCACGGAGGAAGAAGAAAAAAAAGAGATTCTACGGGAATACCGTGCCCTGTTAAGGCTCCTCAAGCAAAAAATGAAGCCGGGCGACAAAATGCTGCTCAGAACAGCCTTTGAAATGGCCGCAGAGGCGCACAAGACCATGCGCAGAAAAACCGGAGAGCCTTATATTTTACATCCGTTGGCGGTAGCTAAAATCTGTGTGGATGAAATTGGCCTGGGTGTGCGAAGCAGCATTTGTGCTTTGTTGCATGATACGGTAGAAGATACTGATGTGACCTTGGAGGACATTCAACGAGATTTTGGAGACGAGATCACCAAAATTGTAGATGGACTCACCAAGATTGCCTCGGTGATGGACGCCAACACCACTCAACAAGCGGAGAATTTTAAAAAAATACTATTAACCCTCACCGATGACCCGCGTGTCATCTTGATCAAATTGGCCGATCGACTGCACAACATGCGTACACTGGATTGCATGAAACGCGAAAAGCAGTTGAAGATCTCTTCCGAAACAGTTTATGTATACGCACCATTGGCGCATCGGATGGGCTTGTACAATGTCAAAACCGAAATGGAAGATTTGTCCATGAAGTACATGGAGCCGGACACCTATCGATTGATTGCACAAAAACTACAAGACACCAAAAGAGAAAGAACCCGATACATCAATGATTTCATCAAGCCGTTAAAAGAGAGTATTCAGAAATCAGGATTGGATTTTGAGATTTACGGCCGACCCAAAAGTATTCATTCCATCTGGTCGAAGATTAAAAAGAAAGGCGTGTCTTTTGAAGAAGTATACGATCTTTTTGCTATTCGAATCATTGTGAATTCATTGCCCGAAAAAGAAAAAGAGGATTGCTGGAAAGTGTACAGCATTATTACTGATGAATACAATCCGTCTCCCGAACGATTAAGGGATTGGCTGAGCAACCCCAAAAGCAATGGCTACGAAGCATTGCACACCACCGTGATGGGCCCCATGGGCAGATGGGTGGAAGTACAAATTCGGACCAAACGCATGAACGAGATTGCTGAAAAAGGTTTGGCCGCTCACTGGAAATACAAAGAAGGAAAAGACGATGAAAGCCGCTTTGACAAATGGTTTCAGCAAATCAGAGAAGTACTTGGCAGCCAGGACACCAACTCCCTTGATTTTCTGCAGGATTTCAAAACCTCTTTTTTAACCGAAGAAATTTATGTGTACACGCCCAAGGGAGACATCAAGATGTTGCCCATCGGTGCAACGGCCCTTGATTTTGCCTTTGGTGTGCATACGGCGGTGGGATACAAATGCATTGGCGCCAAAGTCAATCACAAACTGGTTCCGATCAGTCACAAACTTCGAAGTGGCGACCAGATTGAAATCATTACCAGCGCCAAACAGAAACCCAACAGCGAATGGCTGAAGTTTGTGCTCACGAGCAAAGCGAGAAACAAAATAAAAGACTCCCTCAAAGAAGAAAAAAGACAAATTGCCGAAGGCGGAAAATATACCCTCGAACGAAAATTATCGGGCTTGGGCCTTCCGATGAGTCAGCACAATATTGAGGAAATAACTAATTTCTATAAAGCAGGCAGTAGCTTGGATTTGTATTATGATATTGCTGTTAAGAAAAATGAACTGAAGGAGTTAAAAAACTTTACCATCCATGGAGACAAGCTCTTAGCACCAAAAACGGCAAAGGTGGTGGACGAAAAACTGAGTACGCTCCCCTACAAGTCAAGCGATAAAAAGGATGCAGAACTGATTATTTTTGGTGAGAGCAGCGACAAAATCATGTACACACTGGCTAGCTGTTGCAAGCCAATTCCGGGGGATGATGTGTTTGGATTTGTAACCACGGGTGAAGGATTGAAAATTCACCGCACCAACTGCAGCAATGCAGCCCGCTTGCTTGCCAATTACGGACATCGTGTCGTAAAAACCAAGTGGGCCAAAAACAAAGAGATCTCTTTTCTAACCGGATTAAAAATCATTGGCCTGGATGATGTTGGTGTCATTCATAAAATCACCAACTTATTGAGTGGAGAATTAAAACTCAATATTTCTGCTATGACCATTGAGGCCAAGGATGGTATATTTGAGGGCAATGTGAAGATCTTTGTAAACGACAAGGAAGAATTGGACCATGTGGTAAACAAATTGCTCGAGTTGTCAGGAATAGAAAAAGTAAGCCGATACAATATTGACTAATCAATACCAGAAAAATGGAAGAGCTGTTACAACAATTGCAGGAAAGAGCTGGCATCAGTGAAACCCAGGCCAAAGAAGCCCTTGAAACCATCAAAGATTTTGTGAAGGATAAATTTCCAATGATGGCCGGGGCAGTCGATAAATTATTTGAAGGCAACAATGCTTAACCAAAAGCATTACTTGAGCAGCTCTCTGCTGATGACGATTTTTTGAATCTCACTGGTTCCCTCTCCGATGGTGCACAATTTGCTGTCTCTGTAAAATTTCTCCACAGGAAAATCCTTGGTATATCCATAGCCACCGAAAATTTGAACCGCATCGGTACTGATCTCCACTGCAATTTCACTCGCATAATATTTTGCCATGGCAGATTCTTTGGTCATGGGCAACCCTTTCATTTTTAAATCACAGGCTTGATTGATCAACAATTCAGCACAGGCAATCTTGGTAGCCATATCGGCCAATTTAAAGGAGATGCCTTGAAAATTGGCAATGGGCTGATCAAACTGATGACGCTCCTTTGCATATTGCACCGCCGCCTCGTAAGCTCCTTTTGCAATACCCAAACTCAATGCCGCAATGGAAATTCTTCCGCCATCCAGTATTTTCATGGCTTGCTTAAATCCATCGCCCACTTCGCCCAATCTGTTTTCATCCGAAATGATACAATTGTCAAAAATCATTTCGGCAGTTTCACTGGCACGCATACCCAATTTGTTTTCTTTCTTGCCGGCACTAAATCCTGGCGTACCACGATCTACAATAAACGCAGTAGAATTGTTTTTAGCCCTTGGCTCTCCCGTTCTGCATATCACTACCGCCACATCGCCCGATTTGCCATGGGTAATCCAGCTTTTGGTTCCGTTGATTCTCCATTGGTTTCCTTCCTGCACAGCAGTGGTTTTCATGTTTCCTGCATCACTGCCGGTATTCGGTTCTGTCAAACCCCATGCACCAATGAATTCGGCCGTAGCCAACTTGGGTAAATATTTTTGTTTTTGATTTTCATTTCCAAAGGTCATGATGTGTCCGGTACACAAAGAATTGTGTGCTGCCAATGACAATCCGATAGATCCGCAAACTTTTGCAATTTCCTGGATCACTGCACTGTATTCAAAATACCCCAAGCCTGTTCCACCATATGCTTCGGGCACCAATACACCCATCATTCCCAATTGACCCAATTCTTTAAAAATATGAACAGGAAATTCTTGCGATTCATCCCATTCCATCAAATGAGGGCGAATGTATTGATGAGCAAAATCTTTGGCAGACTGGGCTACCTGGCTGGTGAGTTCAGATTCAGAAAAATGCATACAAGCAATCTTTAGGAACACAATTTAGGGAATTTGGGGTATCCGCAAATCTTTCAAATGTCATTCTGTGGTTAAATAGGGCTGCAGTTTCTGAAACGTACTGTCTTGTATGAAAAACGCCTTCTTAATATCTTCCACGCGGGCAAAAGGCCCATGCTGTTCGCGGTACCGAACAATGGCCCTTGCCATGGAATACCGGATATACGGATGCTTTTGGAGCGTTGCTTGATCAATGGTATTGAGGTGCAGGCGCTGGATGTTTGCATTTCCCTTCACCAGCCGGTGTTGCAGCCTTTCAAAAACTGAATCCGATAACCCATATACTTCTTTGATTTGTTGAATATCCAAAAAGCCACCTAATTGATTCCTAAACTTGACGATTCGAGCAGACAAGGCAGGGCCAATGCCAGGCAATGTTTCCCAAGCCACTGAATCAGCTTCATTCACATCCAGCATAGAAGCTTGTTTTTTGAAAGGAGCAGGCGCTTTGGAGAAGGTCAACCGATTATAGGAAAGCGCTTGTATTCGCACAAAAGGAATCAGTTGAGTAGTCAAGGAGGGCGGCAAACCATATATTTTTTCAAGATCGCTGGCTTTATAAAAATGTCCTCCTTTGGAAAGATATTTTTGAATAGTAGAAATCGTGCCGGTAGAAACGCCCAATGTTTTCCAGTCGGACGCGGAAAGCGTATTCGGATCAAAATAAAATCGTTTACCCTGCATCGACGAAGGTGGCGTTTCGCTCAATTGATGAAAGGCAACTGAAGTGTCTGTTGATAGGACAATCGCTTGTTGAAAAGCTGTCCAGATGGAATCGGTTTCTTGGGTAGGCAAGGGTGTGGATGGTAAAAGATACCTATACACTGGAGGAAGCAGCAACAAGGCTGCATGGAGGGCGAGTAACACCATGATGCCCTTTTTTTCCTTTTGGGTAAATTGAAAAAAAGAGTGATTCGGTCGATGTTGCATACTCCAAGATACAGGGAGGCTTCAGCATAAAAATCGGAAAAAAGACATTGACTAGGCAGAAAAAACCACCAATTCATCATACGCCAACTGAATACCGGCGGGCAATCCTGCATTCACCGTGGAATGGGCTCCCATCTGATGACTGATGTGGGTAAAATAGGCTTCCTTGACCTGCAACTCATTGACCAGTGCAACAGCCTCTGGCAAATTGAAATGGGAAATATGTTTTTCTTGACGCAGGGCGTTCAACACCATTGCTTTGCTGCCTTTAATTTTTTCTTTTTCTGTATCATCAATTCGATTGGCATCCGTGATATAGGTAAAATGACCAAAACGAAAACCCAGCACAGGCATATTCAGGTGCCATACCTGGATAGGCACAATGGGAATATCACCGATTACAAAAGGTTCTGCCGCAATTGAATGAAGACTGATGTCTGGAATGCCAGGATATTTATGCGCAGCAAAAATGTATGCAAATTCTCTATGTAAAGCCTGTTGCGTCAGCTCATTGGCATAGACTTTCATGGGTTGCTGGTGAAAGTAATTAAAAGCCTTTACGTCATCCAAACCAGCTATATGGTCTTTGTGTGGGTGCGTGAACAATACCGCATCCAATTTTTTAACACCGGCCCGTAACATTTGAGTACGAAAGTCGGGTGTGGTATCAATCACAATGGTAGTGGTATCACTTTCTACCAGAATACTGCTTCTGAGCCGTTTGTCTTTGGAATCGGGAGAATGACAAACCCCGCAATCACATGCAATCATCGGAACGCCCCCACTGGTTCCTGTCCCTAAGAACGTAATTTTTAACGCAGGAGAAAACATACCGTAAGGTACAAACTAGAAAATGAAAAAAGAAAATTAACTGGCTTGAGCAATGACCCCCATCAACTCTATATAGAGTTTTTGACTTTCATGGGTAAGTTCATCGATATTGATGTGTAATTGAGGCAATAAATCAATCAAAGTATTGATCCTTCCTTCTGTTTGTAAGAATTTGTTCAGTACCACCACTTTTTTGGCTTGCAAAATGCAATAGCCGCTTTGAAAAGTACCCCTTTCGTACCTGATTACATAACCGCCTTCCTCAATAACACTCTCAACTTTATCCAATGTATGCTGGGTATATTTCATAATGCTTGGTACAATTAATGAATGACTTAATTAGAACAAGTGCAACATCCAACAAAAGAAGGTCAATTGGAAATATATTTTTCAACAACCGTTGATAAAATAAACGAGCAAATCTAACCGCGGTTATTTGCTGCTCATTCGAATCACAGGAATGATCATTTCTTCCAAACTAATCCCCCCATGCTGAAAAGTGTTTTTGTAATAGTTTACAAAGTGATTGTAGTTGTTGGGATAGCACAGAAACAAATCACCTTTAGCAAAAATGAACGATGAATTGACACTCGGCACCGGCAATCCCGCTTCTTTGGGATCTCGAAAAGCCAACACCTCTTTGGGTTCATAATCCAAATTGCGTCCATGTTTATACCGAAGATTGGGAGTCGTTTGCCTATCCCCGACAACTTTGGCAGGAGTTTTCACCCGGGTGCTTCCATGATCGGTTGCAACAATCAATTGAATGTTCTTGGTGGCAATTTTTTTGAGGGCCTGGTGCAACGGACTGTGTTCAAACCAACTCGCTGTAATGCTTCGGTAACTCGTTTCATCTCCGGCCAATTCCTTTAAAACTTCCATTTCAGTGCGAGCATGGCTGAGCATATCGACAAAATTGTACACAATTACATTCAGGTCATTTTGAAGCAAGTTGTGCATATTGTCCACCAGTTTTTGTCCGTCCTGGTGATGGGTGATTTTGGTATACGAAATCTTTATGTCTGATTTGCCCAATCGTTTTAATTGTGCCGCCAACAATGCTTCTTCAAACATGTTTTTGCCGCCTTCTTCATCGTCATTCTTCCAATAATCAGGATGTTGCTTTTGAATATCCATCGGCAGCATGCCTGCAAAAATGGCGTTGCGCGCATATTGAGTAGCCGTTGGAAGAATGGAATAAAAACTATCTTCTTCTTGTATCCGAAAACTATCGGCAAAAATGGGTTGAATCATTTTCCATTGATCAAATCGTAAGTTATCGATCAACACAAAAAACAAGGGCTTGCCTTTTTCCAAGTGGGGAAGCACTTTGAATTGGAGCAAGGTATGGCTCATGATGGGAGCTGCTTCACTTTTAGGTGATACCCAGGAAGCATATTGCTTGGAGATGAATTTAAAAAAATCATTATTGGCCTCCTGCTTTTGGGTGCTGAACACTTCCTGCATTTCCGGGCTATCACTTTTTTGTATTTCCAACTCCCAATACACCAATTTTCTGTAAATCTCCATCCATTGGTTATAATCGGGTTGACTGCTGAGCGCCATGAATAAGCTACTGAATTCTTGCTGGTAGGCAGCGGTGGTTCGTTCAGCCACCAATCGTTTGTTGTCAATGATTTTTTTCAGACTCAGCAAGACCTGGTTCGGATTCACCGGTTTGATCAAATAATCACTGATCTGGCTCCCTATAGCTTCATCCATCAAATTCTCTGCCTCATTTTTAGTAATCAATACAACGGGCAAGTTGGGATTGTGGGCTTTGATTTGTTGCAAGGTTTCCAATCCGGAAATGCCCGGCATGCTTTCGTCGAGCAATACCACATCTACAATGTTGTTTTTTACGTATTCCACTGCATCTGCTCCATTGGTTTGGGTATGTACAGCATACCCCTTGTTTTCCAAAAACAACAATTGAGAATGAAGGCTCTCAATTTCATCGTCTACCCAAAGTATGGTTGGTGCAGTCATTGGCAAGATGGCATTAAAATGTTTTTGGTGCAGAATTGACCAGGGTACTGTAAATTTATCTGCGACTACCTGCAATTTATCGTTTTTAAGCCGTGGATTTGTAGCTTTGTGGCACTTTGTAAATCTTTTAACAGACAACTCCGATTCGATGCGATTTCATAAAATAATCAATGATCCGGTATATGGTTTTATCACCATTGACGATGCTTTAATCAACCAGATTATTGGTCATCCTTATTACCAAAGGCTGAGGCGCATCAATCAAATGGCGATGGCCCATTTGGTGTATCCCGGTGCTGTCCATAGTCGGCTGCACCATTCGTTGGGCGCGTACCATTTGATGAGATCGGCACTGCAGGAATTAATCGGCAAAGGCGTAGACATCACCCCCGAAGAGCAACAAGCTGCTAAAATTGCCATCTTATTGCATGACATTGGTCACGGACCTTTCTCTCATGCTTTGGAACATGTGTTGGCAGAAGATGTTCATCATGAAGCATTTTCTTTGTTGCTGATGAAAGAACTCAATGCCATTTTTGGCGGACAATTGCAAATGGCCATTGATATTTTTACCAATACCTATCCCAAAAAGTTTCTGCACCAGCTCATTAGCGGACAATTGGACGTAGACCGAATGGATTATTTAACCAGAGATAGTTTTTTTACAGGCGTTCATGAAGGATCCATCGCCTATGATCGTATTATCAAAATGCTTACGGTACAAAATGGCGAATTGATGGTAGAAGAAAAAGGCATTTATTCAATTGAAAAATTTCTTACTGCCCGACGACTCATGTACTGGCAGGTGTACCTGCACAAAACTGTTCTGAGTGCCGAACAAATGCTCAAAAGAATCATCAAGAGAGCCAAGTTGGTAAAAGCCACTTGCCAGACACCCCTGAATGACTTTATTGTGAACAATGGAGAGCCCATTTCATTGGCTGCTTTTTGTGATATTGACGACTACGATGTATTGATGGCCATCAAAAATTGGTGCCACCACGAAGACAAGGTTTTGTCTATTTTGTGCAAGGGTATCATATATCGACAGTTGTTAAAAGTGAAATATTTTGCTGAGCCTGTTTCCGAAACATTGCTGGCAGAAAAAAAAGAACTGGCCCAAATTAAGTATGAATTGACAGAGGAGGCATTGGATTGGCTGGTCTATACCGGAGAAGCTTCGAGCAGTACCTATAATTTCGAGCACGAAAAAATCAACATTCTCTTTAAAGATGGC
>CANGBQ010000054.1 GCA_947451985.1 Chitinophagaceae bacterium
CGAAGAAGTTGAACAAATGATATTGACCAAATTAAATCGATAGTACCTTTTTTATGCAGCGCAGTACCTTGATTCAACAAATCAAAGAAAAGAAATCTTTCCTCTGTGTAGGACTGGATACAGATGCTAATAAAATCCCTGCTCACCTGGCTAGTCAGCCAGATGGCATATTGAGCTTTAACAAAGCCATCATTGATGCCACGAAATACCATTGCGTGAGCTATAAAATCAATACCGCCTTTTACGAAGCCATGGGCAGCAAAGGCTGGGATATCATGGCAGAAACTGTTTCATACATCCCCGCTTCGCACTTGAAAATAGCAGATGCCAAACGCGCAGACATCGGCAACACCTCCTCTTATTATGCAAAAGCATTCTTTGAAACCATTCCATTTGATGCCATTACGGTAGCTCCCTATATGGGCGAAGACAGTATCCGTCCTTTTTTAGAATATGAAAACAAATGGACCATTGTTTTGGGCTTGACCAGCAATCCGGGCGCAAAAGATTTTGAAATGTTGAAATTGCAAGGTGAAAAAGAATGGCATCTATATGAACAGGTATTGCACACCGTTAGCAAATGGGGAGATCTGCAACAGTTGATGTTTGTTACCGGTGCTACCCAAGCAACCGCTTTGAAAGAAATCAGAAAAATTGTGCCGGATCATTTTTTACTAGTACCCGGCGTTGGTGCCCAGGGAGGCAGCCTTCAGGAAGTCGCGGAAAACGGCATCAATGATGAAATAGGACTATTGGTCAATGCCTCTAGAGCTATTCTTTATGCAGGTAGCGATGCAGGTTTTGCCTCAGCTGCCCAAAAAGTAGCTGCAGCATATCAAATCGAAATGAGTGCTTATTTATAGATTCAACTGATTTACTGCCTCCAAATACTACAATAAAAATAAAATCAAAATAAAGCATATGAAAAAAATAGCAGCTGCCCTTTTCACTATCGGATGTTTTTTCATGGTGATGATGGCCAACGCACAAGATGTTCCTTCTTCAGATAAAGTATTGAGTGATGCGTACACAATAGCCAGTAAAGAAAACAAAAATGTTCTGGTAATTTTTCATGCAAGCTGGTGCGGCTGGTGCAAGAAAATGGATGCCGCCATCAATGATACGTCTTGTAAAGCATTGTTTGAAAAAAGTTACGTCATCGTTCACTTAACCGTGGAAGAATCCAAAGAAAACAGACAACTAGAGAATCCGGGTGCCAATTTGCTTAAAAGAAAATACAAAGGTGACAATGCAGGACTACCTTTCTGGTTGATTTTGAATCCAAATGGAGATTTATTAGGAGATAGTTTTATGCGAAAACCAGGCGAATCACTCAATGTGCCAGGTGAAAACATGGGCTGTCCAGCTGCTACCGAAGAAGTGGCTGCTTTTTGCACCCTATTGAAAAAAACTTCTTCCCTAACTGAAGCAGAGCTTGCGATTATCTCTGCCAGATTTAAAAAGAACCGATAACAGATATTTTTCTTCTGAGGAATCCTTGATCAGGCATGATTGCCGATTGCATCCTGAATCGTCCTAGACAATTCCTGGGCCCATTTTGCGTATTCTTTTCCCGAAGGATGCAACAGGTCACTTGCCAGAGAGGCTGGGTCTTTGGCATCTTTTCGTTGAGAGGTGGTAATATCAATATAACGACAATGGTAGGCTTCCGCTAATTTTTTACAGGCAGCGTTGTATGCATCTATTTCCACTGCAATGACCTGGGTGTCTTTGTCTGCAGCAAAAGGAGTAGCGCCCCAATCCGGAATGCTCAACACGAAAACTCGGTGCGGTTTTTGGCCAGAAAAGGCGATTGCTTTTTGTATCAATGTTTCGAACTCAGGCATAAAATCCTCCACCCTTCTTCCCCTGTACTGGTTGTTCACCCCCACCAATAAACTGACAACATCATAGGCAGTTAAGAAAGATGTTTGTTGAATGGAAGACAACAACTCATCGGTCGTCCAACCTGTTTTGGCTACTATCTCAGGTGCTAAAAAATCAAGCTGGTGCTGCTTACGCAACAACTGTACCGACTGATAAGGAAAGCTTTCATAGACAGGAACCAACTCTCCAATTGTATAACTATCTCCCAACGCTAAGTATGAAAAAGCCATATTGATAGAAGCATTAATAGTGAATAGACAACTTTAACCTACTCCAGAATTCATTGTCAAAGCTGGAAGGGCCCAGCGTAACGGATCCGGCAGCATCGCCCAATCTAACCACCACCATATTCAAGGAAGGCACTACATAGATTTTTTTATCGTCTTTTCCCAGCGCCATAAACATATCAGCAGGTGCATCTGGTGCCATATAGCCAGGAAAAACAAACTGAGAAGTGGGCACCATAAAATTTGTTTTTCCATTTAACCACCACAGATAACCATACGAATTATTTAAGCTTTGAGAGGTACTGACCATGGCTTTGAAATAATTGCTATCAGACAACAATTGATTCCCATCCCAATTGCCTTTTCTAAGAATCAAAGAGCCAAAACGAGCAGCTTCTCTGGTCGTACAATACATCACCTGATTGTACCATAAACTGGAAGGCATTCCTATTTTATTGAACAACTCATCGGTACAATATTGATTGAAAGTTTTACCACTCGCATTTTCAATTACTTTTTGCAATAAACGATAAGGTGCATTGTGATAAGCCCACCTGGCTCCTGCGTCAGCTTTATAAATTAAACAAGAGGGGTCTTCACAATCGGGATCTGCGACACCATCATCGAGGCCGGTCGTCATAGTTAAATTATTTCGAAGGGTAATCAGACTCTCTTGTGCAGGTGTTAAACTTGTCCATCCTGTTCCCAAATAATCTGATGTCTTGTTTTGAATGTTCAGTAACCCATTTTGCTGGGCAATTCCTATTAAAAAAGCAGTAACGCTTTTTCCGGCTGAAGCTAGATAATAACGGGTGTCTTTTGTCCAATTGTTCCAATACTGTTCTTTAACGATTCTCCCATTTTGTAGCACCACGAGGCCATAGGTGCTTTTGGTACCGGCATAATCAAAAGCCTCCTGCAATTTTACAGAATCCCACCCAAGGGATGCAATTGATTTGGTATTCCAAGTACTGCCAGTTACTGGGGGAAAATAATAGACTTCCGGTGTGGGCGTGGGATTGGGGCAGCAGGAATTATCTTTTTCACAACCCGTTCCCATTATAAATACACTGCATAAAAGCAGTATTGTTGAGGCATTTGTTACTAAAAGCTTCTTCATATTCAATAAAATTAGCTCAAATTATTCAATAATTAAACACAGTAAAATTCAGGGCAAAAATTCAACAAAACAAGCTTTCCACATGATTTGACGCGTATATTTGCAAGGTCCAAAGCAATTAGATTACAGATATAAACCCACTAAAAAAGCGAACAATGGCTGCCAAAACAGACAATTTCCAATCACCCGACTATTTTAATGTAGATGAGTTGCTAACCGAAGAACACAAGCTCATTCGGGAAAGTGTAAGAAGTTATGTAAAAAAAGAGATCTCCCCCATCATAGAAGATTTTGCTCAAAGAGCTGAATTTCCGGAGCACATTGTAAAACAATTGGGAGACCTAGGTTGCTTTGGACCGACAGTACCCGAACAATATGGTGGTGGTGGCCTGGATTATATATCATATGGATTGATGATGCAGGAATTGGAAAGAGGCGACAGTGGTGTTCGATCCACCGCTTCTGTGCAAGGAAGTTTGGTGATGTTCCCTATTTATCAATATGGCAACGAAGCTCAAAGAAATAAATACTTGCCCAAACTAGCAAGTGGTGAATGGTTGGGATGCTTTGGATTGACCGAACCGAATCATGGTAGCGATCCTAGCAGTATGCTCACCAATATCAAAGACGCCGGCGACCATGTAATTTTGAATGGCGCCAAAATGTGGATCAGCAATGCCCCTTTCGCACAGGTGGCAGTGGTGTGGGCCAGAAATGAGCAGGATGAAATCCAAGGGGTGATAGTAGAAAGAGGCATGGAAGGCTTTTCTACCCCTACTACTCATGGCAAATGGAGCTTGAGGGCAAGTGCCACCGGTGAATTGGTTTTTGACAATGTAAAAGTTCCTAAAGAAAATATTTTGCCCAACGTAAAAGGACTGAAAGGGCCTTTGGGCTGTTTGACCAAGGCCAGGTATGGCATTGCCTGGGGTGCCATTGGCGCTGCAATGGATTGCTATGACATTGCATTGAATTACAGCAAGGAAAGGGTTCAGTTTGGAAGACCGATTGGAGGCTTTCAATTGCAACAGAAAAAACTCGCTGAGATGGTTACAGAAATTACCAAAGCACAATTATTGAATTGGCGTTTAGGGGTATTGATGAACGAAGGAAAAGTAACTCCTGCTCAAGTGAGTATGGCAAAAAGAAATGCTTGTGAAGTGGCCACCAATATTTGCAGAGATGCTCGTCAAATGCTTGGCGGAATGGGCATTACAGGAGAATACCCTGTCATGAGACATATGATGAATTTGGAAAGTGTGATTACCTATGAAGGAACACACGACATCCATTTGTTGATAACAGGCATGGATATTACCGGCATGAATGCTTTTAAATAACAGGCTTTACTCAATTTTCAGACAGAAATAAACCATCAAAAATGAAAATCAATAAGGTTAGTGTGATTGGTGCCGGCACTATGGGAAATGGCATTGCGCATGTATTTGCCCAACATGGATTTGCCGTGACACTCATTGATGTGCAAGCTGCTCAGCTGGAAAAGGCCATTGCCACCATTTCTAAAAACCTGGACAGACAAGTGGCCAAAGGAAGTCTTACGGAAGAACAGAAAAATACCACCTTACAAAATATTTCTACCCAAACAGATATTGTCAAGGGTGTCAGCCTAGCTGATTTGGTTGTAGAGGCAGCTACCGAGAATACCCATTTGAAATTGGAGATCTTCAAGCAAATGGATGCAGCTGCTCCTGCCGATTGCATCTTGGCCACCAATACCTCCTCTATTTCCATTACCAAAATCGCTTCGGTTACCAAAAGACCAGCATCTGTGATAGGCATGCATTTTATGAATCCGGTGCCGGTAATGAAATTGGTAGAAATCATCAATGGATATGCCACTTCTGCATCGGTGACAGAAACCATAAACGAGTTGAGCAAGCAATTGGGTAAAATTCCTTGTATCGTTAATGATTATCCCGGATTTATCGCCAATCGAATTTTAATGCCCATGATCAATGAAGCCATCTATAGTTTATTTGAAGGCGTAGCTGGCGTGGAAGAAATTGACACTGTGATGAAGCTAGGCATGGCTCATCCAATGGGGCCCTTACAATTAGCCGATTTTATAGGACTGGATGTATGCCATAGTATATTAAAAGTACTGCACGACGGTTTTGGCAATCCTAAATATGCACCTTGTCCTTTGTTGACGAATATGGTTACTGCCGGAAAATTGGGGGCGAAATCGGGTGAAGGTTTTTATTGCTACACGCCTGGCAGCAAAGACTTGGTAGTAAGTCCTCATTTTAAATAACGCCTTTCGGTTTTATTTTTTTGCTTTTCCTTTGACCAAATGATAAGAATGCTCAATCTGTGATTGCAGGAACGAGGCCTCCAATGTACCCTCTACAATAAGGGTATTCCAATGTTTTTTGTTCATATGGTATCCTGGTAAAATAACCTCAGGATATCTTTCCCTTAATTCAAGCGCTTGTTCTGGGTCGCACTTAACATTGAATTGCAAAGGAATCTCATCCAACGAAAGCAATAAAAATACTTTCCCCTTTACTTTAAAGACCAATACCGACTCCCCAAAAGGAAATCCTTCTGTCACCTCAGGAAAAGAAAGGGCATAGTCTCTGATTTGTTCTGCGTGCAACATAGATGAATATAAAAAGGCCCCTCATTGCTGAGAGGCCTTTGATAAAGAGGATTACATTATCTTAAGATAGAAACATCTGTTCTTACCGTGTATACTTTGCCAGTCATTAAAGAGAATTCTATCACTGCATAGTATGTGCCATCCGGAAGTGGTTTTCCTTTGAATTTACCATCCCAATTGTTGCGGTAATCATCCGATTCATATACTTTGCTGCCGTAGCGGTTGTATACATGTACTTTCACGTTTTTCAAGCAACTGTATTGATCGTATACTTCCCACAATTCATTGATGCCATCGCCATTAGGTGTAAAGGCATTCTTCACGTGTATACACTCAGAAGAAACATTTACTACCAACTGATCGGTTGCAGTACACCCGATTGCATTGGTAATGGTTACATCGTATGTATACGTTCCGTCAGCAGAGGGCGTAATGATTGGATTCAATGAAGAAGGATTGTCCAATCCAGTTGGAGGTGTCCAAAGAATATTGGACAACTGACCACTGGTAATACCCGTTAATACTGGATTTGCTTGCGCACCAGATCCTAATGCAATGTACAATGGCGCTCCTGCATCAATACTGAAATTAGGGGCAGATACTGTTACACTGATAGGCACTCTTGGACTTTCACAACCATTTATCGTTTGAGTTACATAATAGGTAGAGGCAGTAGTAACAGGTGTAGGAATTGTAGGCGCTGAAGAAGAACCTGTTCCGCCTGTTGCTCCGGTATACCATAATAGTCCTGTACCTGATGCAGATAGAGGTTGAACGACTGTCGCACCAATACAATAATCAACAGGACTGGTGACTGTGGGGCCCGCAGGAGTAATCACTGCTACTGTCATTGTAGTAGTGCTTGCACAAAGACCTGTTGTGGGCGTAAAAGTATATTGAGTAGTTTGAGTGTTGTTGTTATTTGGAGACCAAGTACCTGTAATCGCCGGTGTCTCATTTGAAGAAGTAGGCAATGTGAAGCTGCCTCCATTACAAATATCAGCAACTTGAGTAAAGGTTGGAGTAATGGGTGAGGGCGCTGTTAAGACAACGGGCTGAGAAGGAGGAGCCAAAGTAGGCAACACACAACCATTATTAATATAAGTAGCAGTACCATTTTCTGTATAATCGATACTAGCGCCATCTTGAGCAGTACTTCCACCTGTTTGATCAATTAATAAGCTTCTGTCATAAGCAACAGTGTCAGTACATCCAGTACCAAAATCCATGATTAATTTCTTAACACTACTTGCCCCATAATTTCCAAAATGCCCTTGTGTGTTTCCGGCGTTTTGGAACAGCGCATACAATGTATCAGACAAGTTGGTAAAATCATAAGCGCTATTGGAAGCTGGCCCGGTAATCAAAACGGCTTGAGCATTTGCTGGTAAAATACCATTAACAGGCAAAGGCAATATTTTACCGCCTCCGGTAATGGTCGCATTCATTGTACTGATATAGCTGGGGTTGGTTGTCAATCCCAACCATGAATCTGCTGCAGTAGGCCAAGTAACAGTAAGCGAAGCAGTATTCAATGGAGCTTGACCTACTTTGAAGAATACCATTTCATTGTCGTATTCAGGCGTAGAACAAGCGTCAATTAATACATTTTGAATTTGGAAACAACCAGAAGCTACCGGCGTTGTTCCGCTATTGCTGGAAGAACATCCATTGGCATCCGTAACAGTTACGGTATAAGTACCTACACATAAGTTGTTGATGGTCGCTGTAGTGCCACCATTGCTCCAATTGTAAGTGAATGGAGCCGTACCGGTTGCAGTGACGGTAGCGCTACCGTCACAAATGGTGGTACAGCTAGGATTTGTTCCGCTGGCTGTTAATGAAGGCGGTGTATTTACTGTCACTACTACTGATTGATTAACTGGGCAAGAACCGGCAGTATTGGTAGATGTCACAGTATAGGTAGCAGTTGATGGAGGCGTCACCGTTACCGTAGCACCACTTGCACCACTCAAGCCTGGACCATTCCAGGTATATTGACCAACGCCGCCCGATACAGAAAGTTGAACAGTCCCCCCTGGACAAATAGCAGCAGCATTGGGTGTTACAGACAACACACTGACACCATTAACAGGCGCTAGTACATAGTCGCACACATCCCCTGCTACCCCATCGAACATCAGATAATAGGTCTGTCCGGGTATCAAGTTGTTAGCTGTAATTAAATGCGGAATAGGACTTTCCAATAAATCATTGTAAGCTCCATGACAATTAATCGTGGCGGATTGACAAGTAGGTACATCAAAGAAGAACATTTGAATACCAAATCCAAGCGCACTGTTGCTTACCCAAACATTGAATTGGGCTGAAGTACTATCTGCTACAAAGGTTACAAAAGAGTTGTTTTCTATAGAACCACCACCTATACAATCCGAAAAAGCAGGTTCAAGATCAGGCCACCAAGTACTTTCATTGCCATAAGCAGCAGAGGTACTGCCACAATAACCGTTGAAATTACAAACAGGAGTGGCTGTTTCACAAGAATCACCAGCAGGTGCATTGCCTGCGCATGGTGGAGCTGGTGGAGGATTAGAGACACAAATACCAAAAGTACCATTGTTGTTGTTGCCATATTCCCATACCCTGATCCATACCGTACTGCCAGGTGTCAATGAAGAAGTTGCAATTTGTGGCATCAATCCGGTACCTGAATCATCATCGCAATCCACAAGGGTTAAGCTATTACATGTACCAGTATAGAGGGCCATGCCTCCATCTGTCATCGTTCCTTCCTGAGTGTCAAACACTAAAAGGCCGCCGGCTGCTGGAACGGTTGCGGTAAACCAAACATCACCACCAGTATAGTTAGAGCAATTGGGTGCAGGCACGCCAGAACTGGCGGTTGCTCCTGCGTTAGAGAATATTTGACTATTACAATTTTGTCCTACTGTCAAAGAAATGGCATTACAAGGATTATCATTGCTGGGAGGTGCAGCCATTACACAAATTCCAAAAGTACCCTGAGGGGTTACAATGATACCATCATCATAATTCCAAAATCTTACCCAAATAGTAGAGCCTGGGGTTAAGCCCGTGGCTACTACAGCAGGCATGGTACCAACCACGTCATCTGTGCAGGTTCCACCAATACGAGTCAAACTAGAGCAACTGGCAGGTGTTGAATTGCTACGATACAATTGCATCACCCCATCTTGCAAAGTGCCTCCTTCTGTAGTGATACTCAAAGTAGTTACCCCGGCTGGAACCGTGATACTAAACCAAACATCCCCGCTCACGGGTGTACCACACTGGGCATTGTTCATACCCGTTGACTGTGTAGCATTGAGGTTGGTAAAAGTTTGGTAATTACATGAACCCGTAGAAGGGGTCAAGGCGATAGCGCCGCAAGGATTGTCGTTTGCAGGTACTTGAGCAAATGACTGCGTTCCATACAATCCAAAACTGAGCATTAAGAGTAAGCCTTTCTTTTGGATTTGTTGAATTGTTGTTCTAAGAATATGCATATTAAATAGAATTAAGAATGGTAGAATGAATGATGGTGTGAGATTAGCGTTTTAAATCAAATTGTAAACCAACCTCATGCGCACCTGATCCAGCAGCAAATACGCTGATGGGAGTTGAGTAATAATCGTAGGAATAGCTAGCCCTTAATCTTTGCATCAATTTTACGCCTGCCTGAACACTCCAAAATTGTTTAATCCTGTAATTCAATGCCCACCATATTTTATCTTGGTAGTCCACTTTCATTCCTAAATCATATTCGCTGGGCGAATTTTCAATCAATCGAACCATTGCATTGGGGATCAAATAAATATCATCGCCTGTTTGAAAACGATAGTTAGCGGTAATATTGTAATGACGATACAACTTGCCTCCCAACTTAGCATCAGGTACGTTGGCAAATTCCAGTTTGGATTCAATCAGCTGACTCACAGCAGCACCGACACTTAATTTAGAATTGGTGTAATACACACCTGCGCCTGCATCAATCGCAAATTTATTGGAAGCACCTGCGAGCACAGGGTCAGAACCCAATGCATCTGTTAGCTTACTTTTGTCAATAGCGTATTGTACGCCTCTCAGTTCCAAACCGATACCAAAACGACTCTTTTCATTCCGAGCTTTGATATGGTAGGAATAGGCCAGCTGAAATCCTGTTCGGCTGATCGGACCCGTTTCATCTCTGTACACATAGGTTCCAATGGCCGAACTCAATTTAGAAAGTTCAAAATCGCCATAAACCATTTCTGTTTTGGGGTTTCCTGGAAAAGAAGACCACATATTTCTATAGGATACGCCCACCATATTTCTGCCTGAAAAACCGGCAGCAGCAGGATTATACATAGAATTATGTTGCATGAATTGGCTCATGAAATGCAACTGCTGTGCTTTGGCAGCTGTCATTGAAGAAATAAATGCAAGTGCAAGTACAATTTTTCTCATGTTAAATCGGTTAATTGTGTTAAAAGTATTAAAAAAATAACACTCGTCAGCTTAAACACTGATTTTTTTTCTATTTTATAGAGATTTTTGGATTTCCATACCCCTGACTTGGCCGAGCAGGTATACCACCTCCTCCTTTCGGCTGACCGGAATGCCTACTTTCATATGAGAAAACAATTGCAAATCTTGCTCAAAAACCTCGCAGGCAGCGGGTTTGAGCACACGCATCACTTCGTTGATTTCCGTGTAATTAAACAATAGGGTATATCGCTCGAGGACGGGCTTTTTCACAATCGGGGTGGTTTGTAAAGCCAGGGAGGCGGCTGTTTTGTAAGCATTGATCAGACCCGGAACCCCCAATAAAGTGCCTCCAAAATACCGAACCACTACAATGCCCAGGTTGGTCAATTGTTTGCTGTCAATTTGTCCCAAGATGGGCTTTCCGGCAGATCCTGCGGGTTCTCCATCGTCACTGGAGCGGAATTCGACACCCTCCAACCCAATACGGTAGGCAAAACAATGATGGACCGCCTTGGGATGCAGGGCTTTTACAGCTGCCAGCTCCTTTTTAAAGGTTTCCTTGTTTTCCATGGGAAAAGCA
>CANGBQ010000055.1 GCA_947451985.1 Chitinophagaceae bacterium
ATCTCTCACCGTTCGATACAGGGTTGTTTCATTAGCATGTTTGAGTTGCAATCTATTCCTTACTGGGACGTATATACGATAAAGAAAATACTTCCATTTTTGAGTGTTGGAAAAGGGTTGATTAATTCTGCTGCTTTGTCATCTCTTTTTCAAAAAGGCCAGCATAGTATTCAAATGAACTTTCATCAAATCCTAGAGCCATCCAAAGGATATCAAAAAGATACAACCGGCTTTAGCGGTTATTTGGGTTCTGCTTTATCCCATTCTTTTAGATACAAGTATCAATACAATCGACAATTGCAATTCGGCTTACTGGGGCAAAAAGATGCAGGGGAGCCCTTTGCTATTGCTCGACACAAAGGGGGCTATGATTTTTATTCAATACATTTTTTTGTCAGGAACTTGTCATGGATCAAAGCATTGGCAATTGGGGATTACACCGTCAACATGGCGCAAGGGTTGATTCAATGGCAATCCATGGCTTTTAAAAAAGGAGGAAATGTGCTCTCTTCCAAAAGGGCATCGCCCATCATCAAGCCTTACCACTCGTTTGGTGAATCCAATTTTCACAGAGGCGTAGCTGCCACCATCGGCAATCATAAAATCGACCTGAGTTTTTTTGCTTCATGGAGAAAATTGGATGCAAACTTAGTCAAGGACAGCACAGATGCATTGAAGCTTGGTATCAGCTCATATCAAAATTCAGGGCTGCATCGCACCGAGGCTGAATGGCTAGATCGTCATGTGCAATCACAATTCGCTTATGGCACTAGTTTTCGTTTTAAATTTTCAAAAGGAGACATCAGCGTAAATGGAATTCATTTTAATTGGAAATATCCAATGATGAAAGATCAAACACCTTCCAATCTTTTTGTATGGAGTGGCCAACAGTTATCAAACTTTAGCTTGGGTTATTCTTACACCCATCAAAATATTCATGTTTTTGGAGAGACGGCCATTGCATCTTCCGGCTGGAAATTAGCCACTGTCAATGGTTTGTTGGCCAGTGTGGCAAGCAATGCAGATGTACATATTGTTTATCGGAACCTTTCCAAATCCTATGCGTCGGTTCAAGCAAATGCGTTTACCGAAGCCGCTGTTCCAAACAATGAATCAGGATTGTATGTAGGTGTCTCACTTCGTCCTTTTCAACAATGCACATTAGATGGATATGTGGATTTTTTTTCAAGCCATTGGCTGAGATATAGCGAGACCAGACCCTCCAGCGGATCGGAATATTTTGCTAAAATGACGTATCGGCCGTCCAAAACATTGGAAATCTACAGCCATTTCAGGGTGTCCTCAAAGGGCGATAATGTTTTGTCAACCGAAGAAAATCTGTCAACAGTTGCATTGTCGAAACGACAAATCAATTGGAGAACCCATATGACCTATCAACTCAATCGGCTCAGTCGAATTGAAACCAGGGCAGAGGCTGTTTGGTATCAAAATGGTGATTCTGCACCTCAACAAGGGATGGTGTTCTTGACCGACTGGCGCCACCAGTTTCTTAGCATTCCCCTCAAGTTGCAAGCCCGTTTGCTTTTCTTCGAAACAGATGGCTACGATAGCAGAATTTATGTTTTTGAGCAGGAGGCAGCTTCAAATGCAACCGCCGTAGCCCTCTACAGACGGGGTATTCGGTACAGTCTGCAATTTCAGTCAACCCTATTCAAAAGCCTTCAAATCCGACTCAGTTTTTTGCGCACGCATTATTTGGATGGCCAGCCTATTGGGACAGGTCTGGCCCAGGTCAATAAACGCCATCAATCTGCTCTTGGAATACAGTTTTCGTACGGCTTTTAAAAAAATGCAGTTAAAATACTGATAATCATTCTTTTATATTAAAAATCCAGCCTGTGTTAAAAAAAAATTAACTTTTTTTTGGTATAAATATATTTTCCTTATTTTTACACATCATTTAAACTAATAATAAACCGCACATGAGAAGATTTTTAACATTATTCGCAGTGTTGATGTTCAGTGGAATGCTGGCTTCTGCACAAACACGGGTAGTCTCTGGACAAGTGAGGGACATCCCTGGTGAACCAGTAAAATTCGCTACTGTAACTGAAACAGGCACAACCAATGCCGTTACTACAGATGCAAACGGTAACTTTTCTATCAGAGTAAAAAGCGCGTCTTCAACTTTAACGGTTACAGCCGTTGGGTATGATGCTCAAACCATTACTCCTTCAGGAACAGTTGCAGTTGCAAACCTTGTAAGAAACACACAGGAGTTAACTGCTGTGGTGGTTACAGGTCTTGGTCAACAAAGACAAGCCAAGGAATTGGGTTACTCAACTGCTAAAGTTAAAGCAGCTGAATTGACTCAAGCAAAAGTTATTAACCTGCAAAATGGTTTGACTGGTAAAGTTTCCGGTTTGAATATTCAAACTGTAAATAATGGTGTATTTGCCGATACACGTATCACGCTTCGTGGTATCCGTTCTTTGACTGGTAACAACCAGCCAATGTTGGTGTTGGATGGTGTGCCCATTTCTTTGGGTTATATCTCTTCTATCAACCCGAACGATATTGCTGATGTGACAATCTTGAAGTCTGCTTCATCAACTGCTATTTATGGTCCTGATGGTGTGAACGGTGCAATCGTTATTACTACTAAGAAAGGTTCTAAAGCTAAACCAGCTATTACCTTGAGCCATACTATCCAACTTGAAAAAGTTGCTTTCATGCCTAAGTTCCAAGATCAATTTGGTTCAGGTTCTTCAGAAGATGCAAACCACAATGGTGTGTACGATCCTATCGAGAACCAAGGTTATGGAGATCTTTTCGATGGTTCTCTCAGACAAATTGGTCGTGATGGTCCATTCGGAGAGCAAGAATTGGTTACTTACGTAGCACGTCCTGATGAAAAAAGAAAATTCTGGAACACAGGCGCTACCAATCAAACTGATTTCTCTATCGCAACGGGCGATTTCTATTTGAGTTTCCAAAATGTGGACATCAAGGGTATCGTTCCTAAAGATGTAAACAAAAGAACATCTGCTTACATGAGCGCCAATAAAGAGTTGACCAACAAGTTGAGAGCTTCTTTCAATATGAGGTATACTCAAGGCAATTACAATGTAAATGCTGGTACATCTTTCGGTAATGGAAGGGATTACAATCCATACTGGAACTTGATCAACACACCTATGCAAATTCCAGTTACCAAGTACAAAAACTGGAAAACAGATTATTTCTCTAGTCCTGATGGCTTCTACAACGATTACTACTACAATCCTTATTGGACAATTGACAACTTCAGAGAGAAAGGACGTTCTGATGATTTGTTAGGTAGCTTGGAATTGAACTACAAAATCAGCCCATCTATCAACGTAACTTATCGTGTGGGTGGTACTTATAACAGTAGCAATTACAAATCAACTCAAGGAGCTTACAACTACAGCGCTTTCGCTATTGCTAGCGGAAAGGCGGTTGCTCAGTCAAATATTCCTGCAGCCGTTATTGACGGATCAGGTTTCTCTTCAAGATTGAACTCTGAATTGTTTGCTACTTTCAGAAAGCAATGGGGTGATTGGAAATTGGATGCGTTGGTGGGTCAGTCTTATCGCGAATCAAACACTAAATCTGTATCTGTTAGCAGTGATAACCTAGGTATCCCTCAAGTGTTCAACGTGAGTGTGCGTAAAGGCGAACCAGGTGCTGCTGAAGCAAATTCTCAAACCAAATTGGAAAGATTCTTCGGAAAGGCTTCAGTTGGTTACAAAAACTGGGCATTTGCTGAGGTTACAGGAAGTAACGATATCGATAGCAGATTGGCTAATCCATACAACTACGATTTCAGCAAAATCAGCTTCTTCTATCCTGGAGCGAGTGTTTCTGCTGTGTTGAGCGAAGTGATTCCTGCTGTAAAAAACAGCAAATTGATTTCTTATTTAAAAGTAAGAGGTGCTTTATCTAAAACAGGTAACGTGAACTTGGGTGCATATAGCTTGGAGAATACTTATTCTCAAGTGAATGGCTTCCCTTATGGTTCATTATTGGGTTTCTCTGCTAACAACACCTTGCGTCAATCTTCATACAAGCCTGAGTTTGTTAAGAACCAAGAAGCTGGTGTGGAACTTGGCTTGTTGAACAATAAAGTAAACTTTGAAGCTACTGTATACCAACAAAAAAACTCTAACCAGATTATTACCGTTGCTTACTCAGCAGCTACTGGTTATCCAAGTGCTTTGTTGAATGCAGCTGACTTTACCAATAAAGGTTTGGAATTGGATTTGAAATTGACTCCCATTGTTAAAATCGGAGATGTTACTGCTGATTTGAAACTGAACTACACACATCAATCTAACAAAGTGAACAAGTTGGTGGATGGTGTAAATGAATTGGGAATTGGAAATGGCAACTACATTATCGTAGGTGAATCTGCTTACACTTTCAAATTAACGGATTACGTTCGTGATGCGGAAGGTCATGTAATTGTAGATGCAACTACTGGTTACCCAACCATCAACCCTGCTGTTCAGAAGTTTGGTCAAACCCTTCCTTCTGACATCTTTGGTGCAACATTGACTGTTAACTATAAGAATTTCTCTTTCAGTTTAGTAGGCGACTACAGAACAGGAAATCAAATTTACAATGGACTTGGATCTAACATGGACTTCTCTGGTGTTTCTTACAGATCAGGACAAAATGCTCGTCAGCCTTTTGTGTTCCCTAACTCTGTAATTGAAACTTCTCCAGGTGTTTATGTACCTAACACAAGTGTATATACTTTAAGTGGTGGTTATGGCTTCTGGTCACAATCAGTAAACACTTCAGTTAACTCTAACTACTTAACTAGTGGTGCTTTTGCTAAAATCAGAGAACTTGCTTTGACATACACCATGCCTTCTTCTTTGTTTGCTAACAACAAAACAATCAAAGGAATGAGCGTATCAATCAGTGGAAGAAACTTGTTTACTTGGTTGCCTAAAACCAACCAATGGACTGATCCTGAATTCTCTAACACAACTGGAAACGCACAAGGTGTTAACGGTTTAGGAAATACGCCTCCAACTAGAATTTTTGGAGCGAACGTAACCATCCAATTTTAATTGATAAATTAATTATACAATCATGAAACAGCAAACAAAACTTCTTCTTTTCTTCGCGATTGCCCTCATTGTAGGAATGTCTAGCTGTAAGAAAGATGATTTTAATATCAACCAAAACCCGAATGAGGCTACTGATAGCACCATCGCGTATAACGTAATTTTGCCTTCGGCTCAAAACAACACAGCTAGACTGGTTGCTAGAAACTGGGGTTGGTTACAATGTTACTTAGGTTACTGGGCTCGTTCTGGTACTTATGCACCTAATGTAGACGAAGAAACATACACTATCACCACTAACTTCCAATCTCAAATTTGGAGCAATGCGTACGATAATTTGTATGACTATCAAACCATGCAGATTCAAGCGGAAAAAGCAGGTGCTGATTTCTACGCAGGTATCGCCAAAATCATGAAGGCACACAACTTTGCCATGTTGGTGGATATCTACGGAAACATCCCTTACTCACAAGCATTGCAAGGAGCAGCTGTAACCACACCTGCTTATGACAATGGAGTAGATGTTTACAACGATTTGTTGGCTCAATTGACTGAAGCCATCGACCAAATTAAAAATGCAGACGAATCTGAAACAGGTCCAAATGCGAGCATTCTTACAGATGACATCATGTTTGGCGACAACAACTTCTCTGGAACAGACATGGCAGAAATGAAAGTTCGTTGGGTACAATTTGCCAACACTTTGAAATTAAGAATCCTTACCAAGGGTATGAATGGTGGTTTGGAACCCAATACAGACAACTCAGTAGGTACGCCTGCTTCTTATGTTTCTGGCATTGATTTCGCTGCTGAATTTGCTACCATCGCTGCTGAAGGAACTGGTTTCTTGGACTTTGATGCAGAAGCACAACCAGGTTACCAATCTGACAAAGGAAATCCTTTCTACAACTTGTATGTAAAGGATGATGCAGGATCAGCTACAGCCAACTCTGTTTATTACAAAGCCAACGTGTATGCTGTTGGAGACGACGATCAAGATCCTGGTTATTATGCCTTGGATGGAGACTCTAGACTGTACCTTTTCTATGATCCAAACGGATCTAGTAAATACAGAGGGGTAGCTTACGGTTTGCCTTCCTCAACTGCAAATGCTGCATCTACTCTGGCTGGAATTGGTGAAGGTGTATATAGAGGTGTTGATCAACCACAATGGATTTTAACAGCTGCTGAAAGCTATTTCTTACAAGCAGAATGTATCAATCGTGGATTCTTAACAGGAGATGCTAATTATACTATGACGCAAGGTATCTATGCATCATACAATTCACTATTGATTCCTTCTAGCTATGCAGATGATTATATCGCATACAACATCGGTTATCCTGATGTGGATTATACTGCTTCTGATTTGGGTCCTGGCGGTGCAACCGGCGGATTGTTTACCATTATTTCTCAAAAATGGTTTGCATTGAATGCCATTGCTCCTTATGAAGTGTGGAGTGATTACAGAAGAATTGATTTCTCACCTTCTATCAATCACTTCGTATATGGAGAATCTGCTGGCTACTTTGCTGGTCCTGCAATTTCTGTATACCCTTCTAATACAAGAACCGAAATTCCGGCAAGATTATTGTACCCACAAAGTGAGTACTTGTACAATCCTGCCAATGTGAACGCGCAGCCTTCTGCTGGTTCATATCCTTTTGCTCATGTATTCTGGGATTTAAACTAATTAAAACACTATAAATACAATAGTCATGAAAAAAATATCAATATTTTCACTTTCTGTCCTCGTGTTGTTAGGCACAGGATGTATGAAAGACAAGGGCTTTGATAACCAAGAATATGGTATCAACTACCCAGGATCAGTATCAGCCAATGGTATTGGATTCAATGGCGCCTCTGTTAAAACAGTTGGCGTAGATGCTGCGTCAAGTAATCCGCAAGCAGTTGACGCTTCTTATACAACGGTTGCTTTGTTCTCAGGCACTACTACTGCTACCAAGGACATCAATGTTCACCTTGAACTAGATCCTACCATTTTGAGCGAATACAATGCAAGTCTCCCTACTGGAACTTCTCCTGTATTGTTGCTTGATCCTAGTGTCTATACTATTCAAACTTTGGATATCACGATTCCTTCTGGCAGTCAGAATATCCCAATTAACATTTCTATCAATTCTACTACCAGCCTAAATCCATTGGAAACTTATGCCATCCCTATGCGTATTGTTTCTACTGATGCTGGGTACACGATCGCTTCTAACATGAGTACGCGTTTGCTGAAAGTTTCTCTTAAAAACGCATATGATGGCGTTTATCAAGACGATTTCTACAATGTGCACCCAAGTTATAACCCAGCTGGAGACGGCGGTACTGCTGAAGTAGAAATGCAAACCACTGGTCCAAACTCAGTTAAATTGTACTGGCCTGATGCGGGTTCTTATTCAAATCCTTCTATATTAAATGGCAGTTTAACTGCTTTCTCATTGCAAGAACCAGAGTATACCATTGATCCATCAACTTTCCAAGTAACAGTAGCTAACGTTGCTGTAGGCGGAACTTCTGTATATTCAATGTATCCAGGTTTCAACTCTTATTACGATCCTGCAACCAGAACCATTTATGCTAAATGGGGTTATTCAAGCTTCACTCGTTACTGGGAGCAGACATTTACTTACTTAAGACCACGTTAATAAGTATATAAATATTTCATTAAGAGGCCGCTAGATATTAGCGGCCTCTTTTTATTTTGTATCTTACACTAGCATATAAACATTTTACCCTTAAATAGACTCTATGCGTTATTTTATACTAGTTATTGTATTTGCTTTTTTTAATTTGTATTCCATTGCTCAGGCCGCTAGTTATTCTGATCCTGCTGCAGCTTACCTTAAAGTAATGCTCGAAAAGGGGGGAGAAGGTACTTACCAGCAAATAGGCAGCTTCAAGGTGATTGGTACCTCTTATCTGTTCGGAGACAGGCTAATGGGGAGTGTATATGCAGGCAAAGAAAAATCAGAAAAGGTTAGCTTAGGGTACAATATGTATAACCAAGAACTGGATATATATGCTAGCCCTACTTCTTCTTCTTCAAAAATATCCAGATCGGTTGCTACAATTGATTCTTTTGTAGTATTTGCATCTCAGTCTGAATTTTTGACACAAGATTTGTTTTTTTATAGGTCTTCTTTGTTGAAATCAGATCTGAAAGAGTGTTTTTTACAAATGGTGTGTAAAGGGAATCGCTTCACTTTGTTCAAAGCCTATTCCGCTGTATTTGATTATGTAAGTACAAACTACATCCAATCCGATTTGAGACAGTTCTCCATTGAGTACAACTATTATTATCTGGACGCAACTACCCAGCAATTGAAAAAGCTAAAGTTATCCAGAAAAAAGATGATCGACGAATTCAAATCTGTCAAAGACATTGGTCCGTATTACAACAATGAAACCTTTGATCTTAACCCTGAATTATCTTTGAAAAACATTTTCAATGCCTTGAATGCGCAATAAAAATATTACTATGCAAAACAATAACAAGCCTGCTGAAAACCAATTGAACATTGAAATTTCCGAAGAAGTGGCAGAAGGTACTTACGCCAATTTGGCCATCATTACCCATAGCCATGCGGAATTTGTTGTAGACTTTGTGAACGTGATGCCTGGTACGCCCAAAAGCAAAGTAAAGAACAGGATTATCCTAACACCCTTTCATGCAAAACGCTTTATGAAAGCCATGATTGACAACATCAATAAATTCGAAGCTGCCAATGGCGTCATTCAGGACATGGAAGCAGTAGAAATCCCCTTTAATTTCGGAGGTCCTGCGGGTCAGGCCTAATTGAATTCATTTGCAAGATGAATGTGATTAAATTTTCCCTTCTTCCATAAAACTGTAGTACCCTTCGTTGCTCACAATAATGTGATCCAGTAACCGAATGTCCATCCACTTGGCTGCTTCCTTTATTTTGCGGGTAAGAGATTCATCAGCTTGGCTGGGTTGTAGATTTCCTGAGGGATGATTGTGGCTCAATATGATGCCGGTGGCATTCTGTTCCAGCGCTTTTTTTAGGATGATTCTCGGGTCTGCAATGGTGCCTGTAAGACCTCCTTTGCTGATGATTTCAAAATGCTTGATTTTGTTGGCCGTGTTCAAGTAGAGTACCGCAAAAACCTCATAAGGAAAATCTTTTAAGGCAGTCCTTAAATAGGTGGCTACATCGCTGCTATTCTGAATGGCAACTTTTCTCAACCCATTACTGTTTTGTCTCCTTTTCCCTAGTTCCAGTGCAGCCATAATGGAAACAGCCTTGGTAGCAGCAATGCCTTTGACTTGTAAAAGGTCATGCAGGGTGTTGGTGCCCAGCTCATCCAAGTTTTCCTGATTCTTTTTTAAGATTTCTTGCGCTACCGCCAGCGCTGTTTTTTCTCGGGTTCCCGTTCGAATCAGAATAGCGAGCAGTTCGGCATTACTCAGTCCACCGGCCCCGAGGGCTAGTAATTTTTCTCTAGGCCGATCATCCTTCGGCCAGTTTTTAATGGATGTGGAAGGCTTGTTAACATTTTCCATGAATCGGTTATTGATTAAACTAAACTAAATGTATTTTCGCAATAGCGGAGATGGATTGACCGAAGTTTATTTAGTGTTTGGTGAGCAAGTTGGTCAATCAGAAAAATGCATGTAGGCCCTTCAGGATTTTGTAAAGTTTAATAACTCAATTATATGGAATCAAATGCAAAAGTTTTTTCTGGAAGAGGATCCCGCTACCTTGCTGAAAAAATTGCAAAGAAATTTGGAGAGCCGCTTGGCAATGTCAAAATACAGCCCTTCAGTGACGGAGAAATAGGAGTGGAGTTTGAAGAAAGCATTCGGGGCCGCTTTGTTTTTTTGATACAAAGTACTTTTGCCCCTACAGACAATTTAATGGAATTGCTGTTGATGATTGATGCAGCCAAAAGGGCTTCCGCTTATAAAGTAATTGCAGTGATTCCTTATTATGGCTATGCTCGTCAAGACCGAAAGGACAAGCCCCGTGTTGCCATCGGCTCAAAATTAGTTGCCAACATGTTGGTGGCTGCCGGAGCTGATCGTATTGTTACCATGGATTTGCACGCACCTCAGATACAGGGGTATTTTGATATTCCGGTAGATCACTTGGATTCTTCAGCCATCTTCATTCCATACATTGAAAGCTTAAATCTACCCAACTTGACTTTTGCGGCCCCCGATGTAGGAAGTGCGAATCGAATTCGGGAAGTGGCTTCATTTTTTGAATGCGACATGGTAATTTGTGATAAACATCGCAAAAGAGCCAATGAGATTGCCAGCATGGTAGTAATTGGGGATGTTAAAGACAGAGACATTGTTTTGATAGATGATATCTGCGATACCGGTGGCACCCTTGCTAAGAGTGCTGCCCTCATGATGGAAAAAGGAGCCAGAAGCGTACGCGCATTTTGTACCCACCCGGTGTTGAGTGGCAATGCTTACGAAAATATTGAAAAGAGTGTCTTACAAGAGTTGGTGGTATGCGATACGATTCCTTTGAAAAAGCAAACAGACAAAATCAAAGTACTTTCTACCGATGAATTGTTTGCTGTTGCCCTTCGAAACGCGTATGAAAATAAAAGCATCAACAGTTTGTTCATACGCTC
>CANGBQ010000056.1 GCA_947451985.1 Chitinophagaceae bacterium
ACATAACTTATACAATGAATATTACAACCCTTGCTTTTATTTTATTGTCAGTGATGGCCGTAGGTAGCGCCATCATGATGATTACCAGTAAAAGCCCAGTGCACAGTGTGCTGTGGCTAATATTGGTGTTTTTTGCCATCTCGGGTCATTATATTTTGTTGAACGCGCAGTTTTTGGCCATCGTAAACATTATTGTATATGCAGGGGCCATCATGGTACTGTTTTTATTTGTGGTCATGCTGATGAATTTAAATGCCGAAACCGAACCCATTAAGAATTATCGCCTTCAATTGATTGGTGTATTAGCAGGAGGTAGCCTGTTGCTGGTATTGATAGCTGCTGTCATGAAGATTGATGTGGAGCAAGAAGTGCAAATGACCCTGGGTGAAGGCGGCTTGATCAAGGTGCTCGGAATGACCCTGTTTAAAAATTATGTACTGCCCTTTGAAATCAGCAGTGTGCTTTTTTTGAGCGCTATGATTGGTGCAGTGGTAATAGGTAAAAAAGATTCTTAAGCAATTAATTATTATGGATATACAGGCATACATCGCTTTATCGTTGACATTGTTTACCATTGGGGTGGTAGGTGTTTTGACACGCCGCAATGCCATTATCATCTTCATGTGTGTGGAGCTCATGTTGAACGCAGTGAATTTGTTATTGGTGGCATTTTCTAAAATGCATGCACTTAGCCCTACAGCCAAAGCGCTTCCTACCTACGCAAGCGATGCACAGATATTTGTATTTTTTATCATGGTGGTGGCTGCGGCTGAAGTAAGTGTGGGGCTTGCCATTATCGTGATGATGTACAGAAACATTCATTCTGTAGATGTTAATTTTTTAAACAGGTTAAAAAACTAAAATACAGGCCACCGAAAAGCATTGGCTTGCTTATTACTGCTTATGAATCATATTTCACAATTTGTTTGGCTGATACCCGTGCTTCCTTTGATTGGCTTTTTGGCCAATGGATTGGGAAGAAATTATTTGTCTAAATCAGTAGCGGGTTTCATGGGAAGCGGAGTGGTGTTGGGTTCCTTTGTGTTGAGTTTGCTCGTTTTTATGCAAGTTCAATCTGGTGTTACCATGAATCTGCACTATTTCAATTTTATTCAAATCAATGAGGGAATCACCATTGGCTTTGATTATAAGATTGACCAGCTCTCTGCTTTGTTTTTACTCATCATTACAGGCATTGGATTTCTAATTCATTTGTATTCCACTGCTTATATGCACGAGGAATCGGGGAAAGACTTCGCCAAGTACTTTGCTTATTTGAATTTGTTTGTGTTCTCCATGTTGCTGTTGGTAATGGGTGCCAATTACATAATTCTCTTCATTGGCTGGGAAGGGGTAGGCTTGTGTTCTTATTTGTTGATTGGCTACTGGTACAAAAACAATCATTACACCGATGCAGCCAAGAAAGCATTCATCATGAACCGAATTGGTGATCTGGGATTTTTGTTGGCGGTGTTTTGGTTGATTGCCAAGATAGGGACCATTCAGTACGATGAAGTATTCAATGCTGCCAACCTCAGCAGGTTGAGTGCATTCGACATCAGCGGGATTACTTTGTTGCTTTTTGTAGGGGCCACCGGAAAGAGTGCCCAGATTCCCTTGTATACCTGGCTTCCGGATGCGATGGCGGGTCCTACACCTGTCAGTGCTTTGATTCATGCTGCTACTATGGTGACGGCTGGTATCTATATGATTGCGAGAAGCAATGCGCTGTTCTCTTTAGCACACCATACGCAAACAATTATTGCTGTGGTGGGTTTAGCAACGGCACTGCTGGCAGCATCTATCGCCATCAAGCAAAACGACATTAAAAAAATATTGGCTTATTCTACTGTCAGTCAGCTGGGCTTCATGTTCCTGGCATTGGGAACAGGAAACTATGTAGCGGCTGTGTTTCACGTGTTGACCCACGCTTTTTTCAAAGCGTTGATGTTCTTAGGAAGTGGAAGTGTGATCCATGCCATGGGAGGTGAACAAGATATTCGTAAAATGGGAGGTTTGCACAAGCACATGAAAGTGACCAGCATTACCTTCTTGATTGGCTGCATCGCCATTTCAGGTATTCCTGGTTTTTCCGGTTTCTTTTCCAAAGACGAAATCCTGGCAGGTGCATTCAGTCATCACATAGCCTTGTATGGCGTTGCCTTGTTTACAGCTTTGCTCACAGCATTTTACATGTTTCGTTTATACATTCTTGCTTTCACCGGATCATTCCGTGGAACACAAGATCAGGCCCATCATTTGCACGAGAGTCCAGCTGCCATGACCATCCCATTGACCATTCTGGCAATCCTGAGCATTGTGGGTGGATATGTGGGTGTACCCGAAGCATTGGGTGGACACCATGCATTGGCTACTTATCTTTCTCCGGTTGTTCCCTCTGCTGAGCATGCACTTTCTCATCAAACAGAATATGCTTTGATGGGGCTTTCTACTGTATTGGTCATAGGGGCAATTGCATTCGCCTGGTTCCGATTCAAGGGCAATCAAGCCGAAGGCCCTGCCACAGGCTTTGGAAAAATATTGGAAAACAAATGGTATGTGGATGAACTATACGAAAAGATAATAGTACAACCATTGAAAAAAACAGCCTCCTTCTTGCAATCAATCCTTGAAAATAAAGTCATTGACGGCTTTGTGAACGGGGTAGGTAAAGCTGTCAATTATGGCAGTCGACAACTCCGTTGGTTGCAAAGCGGCCAAGTGGGCGCCTATATATTATTGATGGTGATCGGGATGCTCGTATTATTTATTATACAATTATTTTTATAAAATAGACAACTTTGGGTACGTACATTACTTTTCCGGAATTATTCATTTTGTTGCCACTCCTTGGAGGCATCATCGCTTTTTTTGTTAGCAGCGGACCGGCAGCCAAACGAATGGCCTTATTCGTCTCGGTGTTGGTGTGGGCTATTTTTGTGGTGGCATTGTTTTACACTGATCGCACCAAGTATATTGCTTACAACAACGTCAATTATTTGTGGCTCAAATACCTCGGTTCTAATTATTATGTCGGACTTGATGCCATGGGAAGAATGTTGGTAGGATTAACCGCCACTGCTTTTCCGCTCATCTTTATTGCTACCGCCAAAAACAATGTGAGTCATCCCAAGTCATTTTACGGATTGATGTTGTTGTCCCAAGCCGGTTTGATGGGTGTGTTCTGTGCATTCGATGCCCTTACTTTCTATTTCTTCTGGGAGCTGGCCTTGATTCCTGTTTATTTTCTGTGCAGTAAATGGGGTGGAGAAAAACGCATACAGGCAACTTTTAAATTCTTCGTATACACATTCGTGGGATCGTTGTTAATGTTGATTGGTATCATCTATGTATATCTGCATACAGAACCAAGAACCATTGAAGGAGGCATTACGGCGGTTCATTCCTTCACCGTAGGATCTTTTTACAATGTGGCTTTGACGGCTATGGAGCAAAAATGGCTCTTTGTGTTGTTTTTTGTTGCCTTTGCCATCAAGATGCCTATTTTCCCTTTTCACACTTGGCAGCCCGATGCCTATGACCAGTCTCCAACACCTGTCACCATGATCATGAGTGGCATTATGGTTAAAATGGGACTGTTTGGAGTGGTTCGCTGGTTGATTCCTGTATTGCCATTGGCGACCAAGCAATTTGCATCGATTGCCATCATTCTTTCTATTATTGGTATCGTGTACGCCAGTTGCCTTGCCATGGTGCAAGACAATATCAAACGATTGGTGGCCTATTCTTCTATTGCTCATATCGGCTTGATGTGCGCGTCTATTTTCGCATTGAATCCTACCAGTGTACAAGGCGCGATGATTCAAATGTTTACCCATGGCATCAACATCATCGGTTTGTGGATCGTAGTGGAGTTGATTGAAAGGCAAACCGGCATTAAAAACATTTCTGCTTTAGGGGGGCTTGCTCAAAAAGCACCCACCTTGACCATCTTATTGGTCATTGTTGCCTTTGCCAATATAGCGCTTCCGCTCACTAACGCTTTCCCTGGTGAATTCATGATGTTGAGCGGATTATATGAAGTAAAAACTTGGTACGCTATAGCAGCAGGATTGGGAGTGATTTTATCAGCAGTGTATACACTCAATATGATTCAAAAAGTTTTTTATGGCCATACCAACGACCTGACGCAAACTGTGAAAGACATTGCCTGGAATGAAAAATTGGCGCTGATCATCATTGTTGCCTTTGTATTTGTGTTGGGGATTTATCCGCAACTCATGATTGAGTTGACAAAGGAGTCGGTTGCTTATTTGTTAACCACCATGCGATAAGCACCGGCTTGATAACACTTTTTTATATCTAGATATACAATATGAATTCAATTATTTTAACAGCAGTATGGGGTGTGGTAATGATGTTGAGTGGCGCGTTCATTCGCAACAAACAAACACCCAAATTTCTTGCCATCATCGGCTTGTCGTTGATATCAGTATTGCATATCAGAGAATTGATAACCAAAAAATCTTTGATCCAGGTAGATGTGCACAACATGGTCACCTTCGATTATTTTAATCTTACATTTATTGCGATTGTGCTCTCTTGCACCTTGATTTATTTTTTATTGAGTGCATCTGAAGTGGAGAAAGTTGGGCCTCATGTGGCTGAGTATTTTGCGCTGATATTTTTTGTACTCTGCGGGGTATCTCTGGCCGCGAGTTTCAACACCCTGTTGATGTTGTTCATCGGCATTGAAATCATGTCCATCCCCTTGTACATCCTGACCGGCAGTGACAAACGCAACCTGAAGAGCAATGAAGCCGCTTTGAAATATTTTCTGATGGGAGCCTTTTCTACCGGCATCATGCTATTGGGAATCGCCTTTTTGTATGGCGGATCGCCCAATGCAAGCTTCTTTATTGACAACCTGCAAATTGGAGGAGGAAGATTGTCTGTATTGACAGCTTTGGGTCTGGTATTTTTGTTGATTTCAATTTCATTCAAAGTGTCTGCTGCTCCGTTTCATTTTTGGACGCCGGATGTTTATGATGGTGCACCCACAGTTTTCACTTCTTTCATGAGCACTATTGTTAAAGTCGCAGGATTCTTTGCTTTTATCAGACTGTTTCAAAATGCATTTGGAATCGTGCAAGATCAATGGCAATCATTGATTGCATTTATTACGGTAGCTACTTTATTGATTGGAAATATTACGGCAGTTTTTCAACAAAGTGTCAAAAGAATGTTGGCTTACTCCAGTATTGCCCAAGCCGGATTTATGCTGTTAGCTATTTTCGCTTTGAATGCTAAAGCCAAAGAAGGTATTTTATTGTATGCAGCTGCTTATAGCCTTGCTACCATCGGCTTCTTTGCGATTCTGATGAAGCTGGAGGATTATACCATAGAAGGGTTCAATGGTCTATCCAAGAAACAGCCCGTTCTTGCTTTTGCCGCTACCGTTTTTCTTTTATCCCTGACGGGTATTCCCCTGACTGCCGGATTTCAAAGCAAGTTTTTTATGTTGATGGCTGCTATTGAAAATGGGCACCATTTATGGCTCCCCATTGTGGCGGTTTTATTTGCCGCAGTGAGTGCTTATTATTACTTCCGGGTTATTCAGGCTATGTATTTTAAAGAGCCCTCTCAAGCAGATGGGCATCCCATTGTTGCTACCCCGCTTTTCAAAATGGTGTTGCTCTTTACAGTTTTGCTGATATTGATCATAGGCGTGTATCCTGAGATCCTAATTGGCTGGATGTATCGCTGATTCTTTACCGCTTATCAAACATCCTCTTTTCTGAGTATTGGCTTCAATATCTTTGTAGTAATTTGCAATCAATGACCTACTCAGATTCACTGGCACTTTCCTGGAAAAATATCAAAGGCAATAAATTAAGAACAGGTATTACTGTAATCATTATTGCGCTGGGCATTTTTGCCTTGATTCTGATTATTACTGCCATTCAAGCTGCCAGCAACAGTCTTACCAGCAGCTTTTCTACCATGGGTTCAAATGCTTTTAGTATTCGCTACAAGGAGAGGAATTTTAATTTTGGCGGGGGTGGAGGTGGCAGAAGAAACAACACGGTTAAATCCAACAAGAAGGCACTCAGAGAAAAACGTTCTAAAGTTGGGTTACCCATTACCTATAACGAGGCAAGAGCATTCCTCGATCGTTTTTCCTTCCCTGGTGCAAAAGTGAGCATTGCATTGAGAGGTCCTGCAGGCGTGGTGGTGAATACAAATCTTGCTAAAACCAATCCGGAAATCAATGTCTTTGGCGGAGATGAAAATTATCTCGAACTCAACGGTTATAAAATAGATTATGGTCGAAATTTCTCCTCTACTGAAACCGAGTCGGGTATCAATGTATGTATGCTGGGGAGCGCAGTGGCTGAAAAGCTTTTCCCAGTGAACAAAGCAAAAGCAATCGATGCGGTGGTGAATGTTGACCATATTCCCTATCGGGTTATTGGCGTATTGGCCGACAAGGGATCCAGTGCATTTTTTAACACCAGTAAAATCATCGTCACTTCTGTCAACAATGTCCGCCGGGTTTTTGCTGCCACCGGAAACAGTTATGTACTGGCTGTCCAGGTGGCCGATCTTAAAATGATTGATGTGGCTACTGGAGAAGCCACTGCTGTGTTCCGACCCATCCGTAAACTAGAAACCAAGGAGGCAGATAATTTTTATATAGACAAGAGCGACTCCATTGCCGAAAGCTTGCTTAAAAACCTTGGCTTTCTGGAAAAAGGAACCATTGGCATTGCTTTCATTACTTTAATTGGCGCCGCCATTGGTTTGATGAACATTATGTTGGTAGCCGTAAACGAACGAACCAAGGAGATTGGGTTGGTTAAAGCATTGGGGGGTACCCAAAAAGACATTCGCTCTCAATTTTTGTTCGAATCTATATTGATCAGCTTAATGGGTGCAGTAGCGGGTATTACTGCGGGCATCTTACTAGGAAATTTGGTGGCCGTTTTGCTGCATACTGGCTTTGTTATTCCTTGGGCTTGGGTGGTGGCAGGCATTTTAGTATGCTTCATGGTGGGGCTGGGTGCAGGCCTTTATCCTGCTTATAAAGCATCTAAGTTGGACCCCATTGTAGCCCTTCGCTACGAGTAGGCAGGGGTATTTTTCAACATTTTTTATACATTAAATCATTGAAAATTTCACTTTTCAAAGTGGTGACATTCAATTATTTTATTAACTTGTCCTCTCGTTCCAAATGAGCATGTTTTATATTGTTTTAGCTGGAACGGATATTTTTTATTACTCAATACTTAATTTAAAATTTAACCAACTAAAATCAGATTGTTATGGCAGACATCAAAGCACCTGCAAAAAACGCACAAGCAAAAAAATCAGACAACCTCATTTCATTGTTAGCACCAGTGGTGTGTTTGTTGGCAGGGTACATTATCTGGAGATTTATTTTGGGCGCTGGCTCTAATTTTGGAGTAGGAAGTGAAAACGGTGGTTTTTGGCCTGAAAGAGAAGCTCCTAAAACCGCATTGAGCAAAATGTATCTTGGGGGAATCATCGTTCCCATCTTGATTGGTACATTCTTGACCATGATCACTTTTGTGGTAGAAAGATTCATGACCATTTCAAAAGCCAATGGAACCGGTAGCAATGCTGATTTTGTTCGTAAAGTACAATACCATCTTGCCAATAAAAACATTGATGCTGCATTGGCTGAGTGCGATAAGCAAAAAGGTTCAGTGGGCAACGTAATGAAGGCAGGTTTGCATCGTTACAAAGAAATGACCAATAATACTCAATTGAGTACTGAGCAAAAAGTAATGGCGATTCAGAAGGAAGTAGAAGAAGCCACTTCATTGGAATTGCCCATGTTGGAAAAGAACCTGGTATTCTTGTCAACCATCGCATCTATCGCAACCCTTATGGGATTGTTGGGAACAGTATTGGGTATGATTCGTTCGTTTTCGGCCCTAGGTGAAGACAGTGGAGGTGGTGCAGCGGCTAGCAAGTTGTCTGTAGGTATCTCTGAAGCGTTGTACAATACTGCATTGGGTATCGGTACTTCCGCTTTTGCCATCGTATTCTACAATATTTTCACTACCAAAATTGATGGTATTACATATGGTATCGATGAGTCTGGATTTACTTTAACTCAATCTTTTGCTTCTTTGTACAAGTAATTGTATGGAAGTCATTTAATGTTGCATCTAAAAGTAAATTCTAAAAATTCATTCACATGCCAAAAGTTAAAATACCACGCAAAAGCACCACCATCGATATGACAGCGATGTGTGACGTAGCTTTTCTGTTATTGTCTTTCTTTATTCTGGCAACCAAACAAAAGCCGCCCGAAGTCCTTTCGGTTACACCACCGGCTTCTGTTTCTGCAAAAGCAGCACCCGATAAATCCATCCTGATCACTTTGACAAAGGATGGCAAAGCTTTCTTGATGTTGGGTGACGAAACCAAAAAGGCTGATATTTTAAACAATATCAATACTGATAAAGCGCTTAATTTAAGTCCCGCCGAATTGGCCAAATGGACCAAAGCGCCTTTTGTAGGACTTCCATTCAATATGATCAAAGGATCGTTGGCTTCTGAAAAAGAGATACCTGCCAATCAATTGCCCGGTATTCCTGTTGACAGCACCGACAACCAGATGGTCGATTGGATAAGAGCCGTTGTAAAAGCCTATGTGGGAGTAGATCAAAGAAAGTTGCAGGAAATGTTGTTGGTTAAAGGAGACAATGAAGCGCTCTATCCAACATTTAAAAACATCAAACAGGCGTTCAAGAAAAATGAAATATTCAAATTCAGGATCGTTACCAATGGGGAAGCCGTTCCGGCAGGATCTGAATTGTATATGAAAGGAAGCGCCAATTAATTAAAACAATTAAAATTTACAGATATGGCAGAAATGGATACCTCGTCGGGTGGCGGCCATAAGAAAGGCCCCGGGGTCAAGAAGGGTAAAAAATTGTCCACGAGGGTAGACCTTACCCCCATGGTAGATTTGGGTTTTCTGTTGATTACATTCTTTGTATTCACCACAACGATGAGCCAGTCTACTGCAATGAACATGAACGAGCCCAAGGATGATTCCACTCAGCAGTTAAAAGTGAAGAACTCTGGTGCTATGACCATTTTATTGGGAAAAGGCAACCAAGTTTATTATTACTACGGACAGCTGGAAGCGGATAAATTGAGTGAGCAGTTCAAGAGTACCAATTTCAAAGAAATCAGAAGCCTGATTGTTGAAAAGAAGAAAAAAACCAACATCGATGATTTGATGTACATCATCAAGTCAGATAAGGAATCTACCTTCAAAAATGCCATCGACATTCTGGATGAAATGACTATTTGTGATGTTCCTCCTGGGCATTATGCCGAAGTAGATATGACAGATACTGAACAATTGCTCATCAAAAAGACCGAAGAGGCAAATGGTGTTCAATAGCGTTCCTTTATGGAATTGCTCAATATTTTGAATCTAATTTATAAAAGAGATTACCATGGATGTAAATAAAATTTTAAGTTCCGATATACTTGACATCATTTTTGATGGAAAGAATAAATCTTATGGAGCTTATGAATTAAGGAAATCATACAACAATCGGTTGACCAAAGCATTGGCTTTTACCGCAGCCTTGTTGTTATTGATTTTTTTAGGTACTGTCCTGGCCAACGTCCTAGATAAGTACAAAGCCAAGAATGAAATTGATGTGGTGGATACGCAAATGGCCGAGATCAAAAAAGACGAGCCACCACCGCCACCGCCTCCACCGCCCACTCCACCGCCACCCCCACAGGTGAATCAGGTGAAGTTCACGCCTCCTAAAATTGTGAAGGACGAGGAAGTAAAGCCCGATGAAAAAATCGAAGAAATCAAAGAGGATCAAAAAATCAGTACCGAGACAGTAAAGTCTGATATTGTGCAAGCGCCTGTTGAAGATGCTCCCAAAGTAGATGGTGACGATGATGAAAACAAGATCTTTACCAAGGTAGAAGTAGATGCTTCTTACCCAGGTGGCGAAGCCTCTTGGAGACGTTACCTGACCAATAATTTGGATAGCGAAGTGCCAGGGGCCAATGGGGCAGGAGCAGGTACCTATACCGTCATCGTTCGATTCATTGTATCCAAAGATGGTTCTGTGAGCGATGTAGTGGCCGAAACCAACCATGGATATGGCATGGAACAGGAATCTGTTAGGGCGATTAAAAAGTCCGGTAAATGGAAGCCTGCTGTTCAAAATGGCCGAAACGTAACGGCGTACAAGCGTCAACCTATTACCTGGTTGGTTCAGGAATAGCCGTCTATTCGAATATATCATTCAATCCTTTTACAGAGATGTAAAAGGATTTTTTTATTTGCTTGACTCAACGGCATCGAACGATGCGCTACCTTTGTTGCATGAATCAGAAATTGTATGGATGGG
>CANGBQ010000057.1 GCA_947451985.1 Chitinophagaceae bacterium
CCGATTGGCCAAATCGATAACAGAAGCTTGTTTTTCATTTTCCAATGCGGATCCTTGGTCTCCGATGGCTTGGAGACGAACGGCTTTTTGAATCACATAATTGCTGTATTTCAAAAATTGCTTTTGCTTTTCCCTTCCAATCTTGCTGATTTCCTCCACCCATTGTACCTGCGCTGTAGGACCCGATTTCAAGATACTGTTCAACCAATCGCGCAGATAGGTTTCCCAGTTGTTGTCGGAGTGCTTCAACTGTTCCAGTGCTTCGTGGTAATTGCCATCGCTGAATTCGGCGATATTGTTGGCCTGGTGAGTATCAACCGATCCATTTGCCAGCAGTCCGGCGGCGATGGTTGCTTTGGGCAAGGGCCCTATTTTTACCAGTTGTGTTCTGGATTGAATGGTGGGTAGAATCAACGCTTCGTTTTCGGCCACTAATATAAACAAGGTATTTGGGGGTGGTTCTTCGATAAGCTTGAGAAGTTTGTTTCCTTCATTGCCCAAAAATTCGGGCATCCACATGATTAAAAACTTGTATTCCGATTCAAAGCTTTTCAAGCTCATTTTGCGAATGATGTCATTGCATTCATGAGCAGTGATATTGCCTTGCTTGTTTTCTGCCTGAATGGACTGCAACCAATCGAACACATTTCCATAAGGTTGCTCTTGAATAAATTGTCGCCATTCTTGGATGTAATCGGTGCTGATCGGTTTTTCGCCTGGTTTCTTGGTAACAACAGGGTATGAAAAATGAATATCGGGATGAATCAGTTGCGCTGCTTTCACGCAGGCAGGACAGGTCCCGCAAGAATCTTCCATTTGACTTGCTGCTTCTGTAGAAGTTGTTTCAATGGGATCGTCGCCAAACAAGGTGGGTCCAGGGTATTGCGACTGGTCGGTTTTGTTGATTTTTTCGCAAACCAAGTATTGTGCAAAGGCAATGGCAAGTGGCAAGCCACCTGCTCCTTCTTTTCCTACAAACAACAAGGCATGGCTCAGGCGATTGTGTTGAAACAAATCCATGAGCTGAGACTTGACAGCTTGCTGCCCTATGACATCTTTAAATTGCACCCTGCAAAGTAAAATGAATTCGCTATGAAATCAACAGAAAGTTTTTGGCTATTGTGCGTGCTTAGAGTAGACGAATGATTTTCTCGCTCATAGGACTGACATCGCTTTCGAACTTTTGAATGATTCGACCTTGTTCGTCCAGCAAAAACTTATTAAAATTCCATGTGATGGTAGCATTCATGACGCCATTTTCCGATTGATTTGTCAGCCAACGATAAATCGGTGCCATGTCGGCGCCCTTTACTGAGATTTTTGCGGCCATGGGAAAATCTACCCCATAGTTTTTTTTACAGAAAGCCTGAATCGTTTGATTGGATCCGGGCTCCTGCTGCCCAAAATTATTTGCGGGGAAACCCACAATGACCAGTTTGTCCTTGTAGGTTGAATACAATTGTTGCAATGCCTCATATTGGGGCGTATACCCACATGCTGAAGCAGTGTTTACAATCAATATTTTTTTTCCTTTAAAACGGGCAAAATCAATTTGTCCGCCGTCAATGGCGGTCACTTTGAAATGGTGTATGCTCTTAGCGGTGTCTGTATTCATTGTAATAGACGGTTGGATGTTGTTATTCGGTGTACTCATGCAAGAAATGAAGAGCGCCGCAACAGTGAATAGTTTTATCATATGTAACTAACAATTGAGTCGGCAAAATGTTTTCCAATGCCATCATTGTTTTTCATAGCATCCAATATCCGTGGATGGGCCCGTTTCTCTGGTCAAATCATCCAAATCGTACAAAAAATTTGTATGGGTTCCAGCATCCATCAAGGGTGATGTGGCAGTGTGCTTGAAATGAAAATCAAAATAATGATTCCCCGGATCAATGCTGTCAAACAATGGATCTATGTTTTTGATGGAGGCGACAATATTGGCAGGTGTCGGATCGGCGGTTGCCTTGTACAAACAATTTTCTAAGGTTACATTGAACAGTTGGTTGCCTTGTTTGAGTAGTAATATTTCATCTTCTACTGTTCCTCCATCCCCCCAGAAAATACAATTGGTAAATTGTGCAGTCAAATCGGAAACAACAACAGAGCCATTGTTGGATAGATAATTGGAGAGTTCCGCAACCGGGTGTTCGTGTAAAGCATACAAAGTAGAGTAGGATGAAAAAGTACAGTTCGTAAAGTCATAGTTGCCTCCCAAGGAAACAGAAATATTTTTTCCGCAATTGCTAATCAAAGTATTATTAGCCGACAAAGTGCTTTCAACACCAATGATGCCAGCAATAGATGCATTGTCAATAATGCTTTGTTGTATGAAAAGTTTTGGGGTATTGCTGACGCTGCTTCCTTCTAGTTTAACGGCTTCTTGGGCATTCTGAATGTTGACAAAAATCAATTGATTGTCGTGGCTTTCGTTTCTGAAATAGATGCCTGGCCAACTTCCCGGCATGTTTCGATAGGGCGCATCCAACCGGTCGCCTTTGAATTGGATGGTATTGTTGGCATTGCCAATGGCTGTCAACTGACCATCCACAATGATTTGCCCATTGGCATGTATGTATAGCAAACATCCGGCTTCAATCTGCAAATGGGCTGTGGTGTCAATGTGGAGATTGCCTTCAATGACATAAGGCAAGTCGTTTATCCAGGTTTGGTTTCCGGCAATGATTTGGTTTCTTATAAAGTGTGCATTTTGTCCATAGGCTTGCAATTGAACATATTGTTCATTCCCATTGTAGCTGATCAATATACTGTCGCTGACGACGAAAGGAACATTGAGCGAATTGGGATTGATGTGAACAGAAACAAATACATACATGCTATCATTCGCTTCCAGGACAAAGTCTTTGAACTCATGGGTGGTTTGTCCATTCACATTCATCGAAAAAGCGGCGCTGTTTCCTCCCATCAATTTAATGGTGGAGATGTGTATTTTTTGGTCGTGATCATTGAAAATTTTAAATGATTTGGTCACAGAACCAACACTGGTAAAAACAGTATCAAAACGAATCGTATCTGCTGAATATCGCAATGTGTCAGTGGGAAGGGTGCTAAAACTATCCTTTTTACAAGACAGCAACATTCCCAATAGGATCATGCAACATACAGCCAGTAAAATCCTGCTTTGTTTCATTATTCAAAAGTACTTGATTGTTTTTACATCCGTTATCAGTGACTCGCAAAGGCGGCTGTGACTATGTACAGTTTGGTTTGAGGAATGTCTGCTATCAATTGCCCACATGCTTCCAGTGTAGCGCCGGTGGTTATAACATCATCCACCAGCAAGATGTTTTTTCCCTTTACCGAATGCGGATCTTTGATGCCAAAACTTTTTCGAACATTTTCCCATCTTGTCGAACGGTCTTTGGTGGTTTGTGTTTGCGTAGCATGTGTTCGATAAAGCAAATTGTTTTGGCAAGTTTTGTTCATCTGTGCCGCGATGCCTTGGGCGATGATGGTTGCTTGATTGTATCCTCTTTTGTATTCCTTGGCTGCAAACATAGGCAGTGGAAGAATCAGGTCTATGTGTTTAAATCGACTACTCTGCAACAATGTGCTCCCTATCTGCGCACCCAAGAATTGTCCAACTGCTTTGTTCCCTTTGTATTTTAAAGCATGTATCATATGCTGGATGAGTTGTCCTTTGGAAAAATAGTATTCGCTGTGTGCAGCTTCGATGGGCAACCTTCCCAGCAATATTTTTTCAACAGGATTGTTTTCCAAGCTTGCAAAAGCTGTTTTAGGTAATTCGTTGTTGCAATAGAGACAAAGGGTTTCTTGTGGCTCGAGTAAATCGCTGCCACATCCAATACATAGATGAGGATACAAAAGATGTAGGACATCTTGAATAAAAGAGGGGACCCCCTGCATAGATGTAGATAAACGGATTAAAAGAGGAATTGATACAATTCTTCTACTTTGCCCAAGGCAACAATTTCGATACCTGTTTTCAATTTGCCAATTGATTTGGCATTGTACTTACTTAGAATGATTTTCTCAAATCCAAGTTTCTCTGCCTCCGCAATGCGTTGTTCAATTCTATTAACGGCTCTGATTTCTCCACTGAGTCCTACTTCGCCTGCAAAACAAATATGCTGGGGAAGGGGAGTGTCTTCATAACTACTCAATAAGGCACTCACAATGGCCAGGTCAATGGAAGGATCCTCAGTTTTGATGCCCCCGGCTATATTAATGAACACATCTTTCACTCCAAAATGAAATCCACCCCTTTTCTCCAAAACGGCCAACAAGAGCTGAAGCCTCCTTAAATCAAACCCACTGACGGTTCTTTGGGGGGTACCGTACACACTTTGAGTTACAAGTGCTTGTGTTTCAATCAATAATGGCCTCATTCCCTCAATGGTAGCTGCTATGGCAATACCACTCAACTGGTCTTCTTTCTGGGTAATTAATATTTCACTTGGATTATTGACCGACCGCATCCCTTGCTGGGTCATTTCATAAATACCGAGTTCGGCGGTAGATCCAAACCTGTTTTTTAATGTACGCAAGATGCGATAAGCATAATGTCTGTCTCCTTCAAATTGCAACACAGTATCCACCATGTGTTCCAAAATTTTTGGTCCTGCAATGTTTCCGTCTTTGGTGATGTGCCCAATTAAAAATACGGGTGTATTGGTTTCTTTAGCAAATCGTTGCAACTCAGCGGCGCATTCCCTGATTTGGCTGATGCTGCCAGGAGAAGATTCTACAAACGGAGATTGCAGGGTTTGTATCGAATCGATGATAACAACTTGTGGTTGTAGTTTTTTAATCTCCTTAAAAATGGTTTGGGTATCTGTTTCGGTAAGTAGAAAAAAAGTTTCACTGAGTTTTCCGATTCTGTCGGCACGCATTTTAATTTGTTGCTCGCTTTCTTCCCCACTGATGTACAAAGTGGTGTATTGTTGTAGTTGCAAACCTGTTTGCAAAAAGAGTGTAGACTTACCAATACCAGGCTCTCCGGCCACTAGCACAATGCTTCCCAACACAATTCCTCCACCCAATACTCGATTCAATTCAGGATCTTGCGTAAGAATTCTTTTCTCTTCGGCACTGCTGATTTCAGTAATGGAAATCGTTTTATTTTTTGATCCGCCTGCATAATCTTTCCAATCTTCTGTAGCGTGTTTGTCGGATCCTTTAACAACTACTTCTTCTACAAAAACATTCCATTGATTGCACGATGGACATTTGCCTAGCCACTTTGCACTTTCGTATCCACAATTTTGACAAAAGAAGGATGACTTTGTTTTGCTCATGTGGTAAATGTATATTCAAAATGCTGAATGAAAAAACGTCCAAGCGGTTGATGAAGAAAAATTAGTGTCGTCAATTGATCCATTCTATTTCTATGAATTGAACTGACAAGAAAGAAAATCAGCAAAATAAAATCAACGGACATCTGGTTTTGTATAAAAGTAAAAGGGTCAGCATTACTGCCGACCCTCTGTACTTACTAACCCATTAAATTCTACTGCTAAATTACAAATTGCCCCCACAAAAAAAAATAAAATTTTATGAGTGTGAATAAAATTTAGATCTCAATAGAAGCTTAAATAATAATTTATGTTTACCTATAATTAAATATAAATCAATATTATATAAACAAAAAGCCTCATTTTCTCCGGCTTGATTCTTTGATTCCTTCAAACTGAGGTGTAAAAAATATTTAAGTTTATTCAGTAAACTAATTTCTTTTATAAATATATTTACACAAGCAATTTTTAGGGTCAAAAGTCCTCAAGAACCAGTCCATTAAACTGATAATTAGACCATTTTGAAGATTATGGGGTATGCCAGACCTTCATTTCATATGTAAAATATTACGCATATTATAAATGCTGAAGAATTGAAATCATGCTCCTGGGTTGCCTCAATTATATAAAACTTTAATTATATATGTTTATCGCTTTAAACCCTGTCATCCACCCCCCGTTGCGTCTTTCCATCATGAGCTTATTGGTGTTGTTGAAAGAAGAAGAATTCACCAATATTCAGGTATTGACACACGCCACGGCAGGTAACATCAGTATTCAATTGAAAAAATTGAAAAAGGCGGAATACATCGAAATCATCAAAAAGTTTAAAGACAATTACCCGATGACCGTTTGTAAAATCACGCCTAAGGGACTACAGGCATTCGATGAGTATGTGACAGCATTGAAGTCTTATATAGAGCTGGAACCAGGTATATAGTTATTCTTCTGATATTTTTTCGTCTACGGCATTGGCCACAACGTTGCGACTCATTTTTTTGAGTGGATTTTTTCGTTGAGAACGAAATTCATCCCTGTTGTTGATAAGGTCTATACAGCTGAACAATGCTTGTCTGGTAGAAGTTTCATCTGCCAATCCTTTGCCGGCGATGTCAAACGCGGTTCCGTGGTCTGGAGAAGTTCTGATGCCTTTCAATCCTGCGGTGAAATTAACGCCCTCGCCCAATGAAAGTGATTTGAATGGAATCAATCCCTGGTCATGGTATAGCGCTAAAACGGCATCGAATTTTTCATATTGTCCTCTAGCAAAAAAGGCATCTGCACTGTAAGGACCAAAGCAGAATATATCTTTCATCTTCGCTTCTTTGATGGCGGGTTTGATGATTTCAATCTCTTCTTTTCCAATCAATCCTTCATCACCCGCATGCGGATTCAGCCCCAATACTGCAATCTTCGGTTTGTTAATACAAAAATCGCGCTTCAAAGAGTCGTTGATCACTTGCAGTTTACTGATGATTTTTTCTTTGGTGATAAACTCCGCCACTTCTTTTACTGGCAAGTGTTCGGTAAGGAGTCCAATGCGCATATTGGCTGCAATCATCAGCATGGCCACTTCTCCGCCTCCAAACAAGTGTTTCAGGTAAGGCGTGTGTCCAGTATAATTGAATTCAGCGGATTGAATATTTTTCTTATGGATGGGCAAGGTTACTAGTCCGTGAATTTTCCCTGCTTTCAGGGCTTCTGCGGCAATGGTCAAGCTGGCAATGGCATATTTGCCGCCGATTTCATTCATTACACCAGGGGTGATAACCGCATCTTCTTCCCAACAATTGAATACGTTCACTTGCTTGGGGTTGATTTGGGAAGCATCTTTAATCGAGGAGTAGTTGAAATTGTAATCGGGCAGTTGTTTTCGATAAAAATTAATGGCTTTATTGTTGCCAAAAACAACAGGGGTACAGATATCCAATATTCGGTTATCGCTCAATATTTTGATGATGATTTCAATGCCAATTCCATTGATGTCTCCACAACTGAATCCTATAATCGGCTTTTGCTCTGATGGTGCACTCATGAATCTTTCCTTTATGCAGTAAAAGTACAACTTCTTAGATGATTTACGGGCTATTATAGCCCCCAGCCATTGCTTTTTATGCGGGCACAAAACATAAAAACTTACATTTGTTTGGATGTACACACTTAAGAAATCATTAGGACAACACTTTTTGAAGGATGAAACGGTCATTCAGCGCATTATGGAGGCATTGGCTGTGCATCCATTTCGACAATTGCTTGAAGTAGGACCGGGTGCAGGCGCATTGACCAAGCATTTGATACAGCTTCCTGATATTGATTTCAAAGCGGTGGAATTGGACACGGAGAAAGTAGAATATTTACTCAAAAATTATCCCCGTTTGAAAGGGGCGATCATTGCTGATAGTTTTTTAGACATTGTTCCACCCTTTGAGGGCGCTTTTACAGTGATCGGTAATTTTCCATACAATATCTCTACGCAAATTTTGTTCAAAATTCTTGAATGGAAGGAATCTGTGCCGGTGGTTATAGGCATGTTCCAAAAAGAAGTTGCTGAAAGAGCTGCCGCATCCTCTGGTTCCAAAACCTATGGGGTATTGAGCGCCTTGGTGCAAGCCTATTACGATGTAGAATATTTGTTTGATGTTGCGCCTGAATGTTTCAATCCACCACCCAAAGTAATGAGTGGCGTGATTCGGCTCACCAAAAGATCCCAACCCCTGGTGGTCAAATCCGAGAGGGCTTACTGGGTTTTGGTCAAAACAGCTTTTAATCAAAGAAGAAAAACACTTCGCAATGCTGTGAAGGCCCAGTTCACTTCAGAAACACTGCAAGAAGACATTTTCAATAAAAGAGCGGAAGCCTTGAGCATTGATGATTTTGCCGCTTTGACGTTTAAAATGCAGTCCTAAATACACGAGTTAAATAAGCGATAATCTGTAAATTTGCTCCCACATGATTGCTGATGCCAAGGATACTCAATTCTTGAGCACGGATCAAAATGAACCTTTATGAGTTTTTCGCCCAAACAAAAAGTCAGAATTGTTACAGCAGCTGCTTTATTTGACGGTCACGATGCCGCTATCAATATCATGCGTCGTATCCTCCAAAGCAAAGGCGCAGAAATCATTCATTTAGGACACAACAGAAGTGTAGCAGACATTGTGGAATGTGCCATTGAAGAAGATGTGCAAGGAATTGCCATTACCAGCTACCAGGGAGGACATGTGGAGTTTTTCAAATACATGAAGGATTTATTGGATGAAAATGGTTGCGGTCACATCAAAATTTTTGGCGGCGGCGGCGGCACCATCTTGCCTACAGAAATCGAGGAATTACATGCATACGGCATCACCCGAATTTATTCTCCGGACGATGGCCGGCATATGGGATTGGAAGGAATGATTGAAGATGTGATTCGACAATGTGATTTCAATCTGAATGGAAACGGTGCATATGCTTCTCCCATGACGTTGGGCGAAGTCATTGATGTTCGAGCCATTGCCCGCGCCATTACGAATGTTGAAAACGAAATGCCGCAGACCATCAATCGATCTGCCCATGCCGATACGCCTGTATTGGGTATTACCGGAACAGGTGGCGCAGGTAAGTCGTCGGTGACTGATGAAATTGTACGTCGTTTTTTAAATACTTATTCCGACAAAACCATCGCTGTAATTTCAGTAGACCCCTCGAAGAAAAAAACGGGTGGCGCTTTGTTGGGCGATCGAATTCGAATGAATGCCATTTCTTCCCCGCGCGCCTACATGCGAAGCCTGGCTACGCGCGAAAGTGATAAGGCGCTGAGTAAATATGTGCAAGATGCCATTGATATCTGCAGGGAAGCCGGTTACAACTTAATCATTTTAGAGAGTGCAGGTGTTGGACAAAGCGATGCATCTATCCTGGATTATTGCAACGTAAGTATGTATGTGATGACGCCCGAATATGGCGCTCCTTCCCAGCTTGAAAAAATAAACATGCTGGACTATGCGGATGTGGTATGTGTCAATAAATTTGACAAAGCGGGCGCCTTGGATGCGCTGCACGATGTACGCAAGCAATATAAACGCAATCATGGTTTGTGGGATGCCAAGGACGAGGCATTGCCGGTAGTAGGTACCATTGCAGCACAATTTAACGATGCAGGTGTCAATGAGCTTTTTGAGAGATTGATGGAAAAAATCGCCACCAAGACTGGCGTGCAGTTTTCGGCTTCCGCTTCAAATGCCTCTCCTGCTAAAACCGCGCAACACCCTGCTTCGATTATTCCGCCCAGCCGAGTAAGGTATTTGTCCGAAATAGCCGAAGCTATCCAAGCATACGATGAATGGGCCAAAAAACAATGTTCAATTGCAACCAAGCTTTATCAATTGAAAGGAACTCAATCGATAATAGATCATAAGGAGTTGGTTCATGCCTTGGAACAACAATACAATGCATTTAGAACACAACTCGATCCAGTGGCTCAAAAGTTGTTGGATAACTGGTCGGTTGTTCGTCATCGTTATGACCAAGAATTTTATGAATTTCAGGTTAGAGACAAAGTGATCAAGCAGCCCTTGACCTACAAGAGCCTTTCGGGCACCGTTGTTCCTAAAGTGCTGTTACCCAAATACAATGATTGGGGAGATATTTTGCAATGGCAACTGCAGGAAAACGTTCCAGGTGAATTTCCCTATACTGCGGGCGTGTTTCCATTGAAAAGAGAAGGAGAAGATCCTACGAGAATGTTCGCAGGAGAAGGCGGGCCAGAGAGAACCAACCGTCGTTTTCATTATGTAAGTGTGGGTCAGCCAGCAAAG
>CANGBQ010000058.1 GCA_947451985.1 Chitinophagaceae bacterium
GCTGCAATGACAAAAATTCTACAGGATCCTATGGGGGCCGCTTCACTTCAACAAAAAGGAATCGAGCAAGCAAAACGATTCAGGGCTGACAAATGCGCACAAGCGGTGATGGATGTTTATGTACATTTGACAAAATGATTATTGACGACGATATCAAAAAATGTATAGAGGTACTGCAAAAGGGCGGCACCATTCTATACCCTACCGATACGATATGGGGTATCGGATGCGATGCGACCAATGAAGAAGCGGTAGCGAAAATTTATGCCCTCAAAAACAGAAATGAAGCCAAAAGCATGATCATTTTACTGGCGAATGAAGAGGATATTCTTCAGTACACTCATGAAAAAGAATTAAAAGTATACGACTACATTAAAGGAATTACCAAGCCTGTAACCATCATTTACCAACAGGCAATGCATTTAGCCAACAATGTGGTCAACGAAGATGGAAGCATTGGTATCCGAATTGTGAAAGACCCTTTTTGCCAAGCTTTGATCAAGGCTTATGGAAAGCCCATTGTATCTACTTCTGCCAATATCTCTGGCTACCCGCCCCCTCAGCTCTTCTCTGACATAGACAATGCCATCAAAACAAAAGTTGATTACGTAGTACAACACAGACAAGAAGAACAGGAACCAGGAACCCCCAGCACTGTCATTAAAATGAATACAGACGGAACCTATATTGTCTTGCGACCTTGATTACAAAATGCGCAGTCCCAAACCAATGTGAATGGTTTGGCTTTTCCATTTGTCTTGATTGGGCACATCATTGATAGAAGCCACGCCTACCTGATAGCGGGCATAGACATTGATGTGAGAAAAAGCAGCCTGCAATCCGGCAACCACAGAAAAATCACCATTTCGAAGCGCATCCTGTCCATTGGCCAATAGCGAAACATTGGTATTCGTTACAATACCAAAACTGGGGCCGGCTTGAATGCTGAGTATTTTACCTGTTTGCACATTGAGCAAAACAGGAAGGTTGATGTATCCAAACGTGATGGCTTTGGCACTTGACAATTGATACACGGCAGAAAAACTGGTGGCCGTATCATGATTCACCTGACTATAATACAATTCGGGCTGAATGCTGATGGTTTTACTAAGCGAAATTCTTCCATACACGCCAGCATGGTAACCAAAAGCAAAAGACTGCTTCAATTGTTGTCCTTCTATTTGATTGATATTGGCACCAGCTTTGATACCGAATTGAAATTTCTGTGCATGGGTAACGTTGATACTGCAAAGAACTATCAACAATACGAGAATAAATTTTGTACGCATATATTAAAATTTATGGAGTTGAATTGAATAAATACTCTAGCATAAAATTAATGAATGTATCAATAAACAACATGACTTCGTACCCAATACACGTAATATGACAATCTTTGGTACATTCAAAATAATCACGTACCTTTGCGGCATACGAATGTATAACTGAGAATTACATGACATGCTCAGTTGCTGTTGATTACCGGCTGAAAGCCGCATTATACTGAAGAATCTACCTCTCCCAACGGCCCGAAGCATCACATGTGACCATCAAAAAAATCATTTTTTTGGACCACATTACGCATTGGTGACACAATACGGGTCTATCATTATTAAAAACTTAACATGAACGCATTTGAAGCATTAGGCCTCAAAACCGAAATCGTACAATCTATTACCGATCTAGGATTTAGCAACCCGACTCCCATTCAAGAACAAGCCATCCCAGTTCTTTTGTCCGGTACAACTGACTTTGTAGGGCTGGCTCAAACCGGAACCGGAAAAACAGCTGCATTCGGTTTGCCATTGTTGCAACTGATCAACGCAGCTGATAAATTTCCACAAGCCTTGATTGTTTGTCCCACCAGAGAATTGTGTTTGCAAATCACCAACGATTTACAAACTTTTAAAAAACATCTAAAGGGCGTACACACTGAAGCCGTTTATGGAGGCGCTTCAATTACTATGCAAATTCGCAATCTACGACAAGGGGTTCAAATTGTAGTGGCTACCCCCGGCAGGTTGATTGATCTGATTGAAAGAAAAGCAATCGACTTGCAGAAAGTAAAATACGTTGTATTGGATGAAGCAGATGAAATGTTGAACATGGGCTTCAGAGACGATATTGATTTTGTATTAAAAAACACCATCAACAGAGAAAGTATTTGGCTGTTCAGTGCCACCATGCCACCAGAAGTAAGAGCGATTTCAAAAAACTTCATGACCTCTCCAAAAGAAGTAACTGTTGGTAAAAAGAACAGTGGCAATGTAAACATTGATCACCAGTACCATGTTTCTTCTGCGCAATACCGCTACGAAACACTTAAAAGATTGATTGATTTCAATCCAGGCATGTATGGCATCATCTTCACCCGTACCAAAGCCGACGCACAAGAAATATCAGAACGTTTATCCAAGGCAGGCTATGATATTGAAGCCTTACATGGCGATTTGACCCAACAACAACGGGACAAAGTGATGGGCCGCTTCCGGAACAAAACTTTACAATTGTTGATTGCTACGGATGTGGCTGCCAGAGGAATTGACGTAGATGGCATTACGCACGTTATCAATTACGAATTACCCGACGACATGGAAGTGTACACCCACAGAAGTGGCCGTACCGCGCGTGCAGGCAAGAGTGGTATTTGTCTTTCGATTTGTCATAGCAGAGAGTTGTTCAAAATCAAACAACTTGAAAGAATGATCAATGCGAAGTTTCACAAACTGGATATTCCAAGCGGAAAAGATGTTTGCAGAAAGCAATTTTTCCATTTCATGGAGAAATTGATTCAAACAGATATCTCTCACGGCGATTATGAAACCTATCTGCCTGATTTGATGAAAAAATTTGAGCAAGTGTCAAAAGAAGAAGTGTTGCAAAGAGTGGCTGCATTGGAATTCGACCATTTTCTAAAATACTACGAAAATGCAGATGACTTAAATTTAAAAATGGACAGCAGAAGCCGCAACAGCGATTCTGTAAGAGACAATGGCCCTATGAATGGCAGCCGAAAAGAAAGAACTTTCAACAGAAGAGACAATGGCTACACCCGATTGTTCATCAATTTGGGCACCAAAGACGGCTTTTACAAAGCTAGCTTCCTGCAATTCATTTTGGACGAAAGCAATTTGAAAAAAGAAGTACTAGGCAAAATCGACATGCGCGAAATGAACAGCTGGGTAGAAATTGACAAAGCCGAAGCTGGAAGAATGATTAAATCCATCGACGGTAAAAGATACAACAACCGAGTGGTTCGAATGAATGAGGCAGATGGCGGATTCAAAAGACCGAATGATGAAGGTAGAAGCGACAACAGAAGCGAAGGAAGAACCGAGGGCAGAAAACGAAATTACGCGCCCAGAGAAAGAAGAAATTTCAATCAATAGTTATACCAATTCCAATACGGTTATTTCTGGCAGGACACCTACCCTGCCAGGATAGCCCAGGAATCCGAAGCCGCGGTTGACATATAACTTTTGTTTACCCACTTCATACAGTCCTGCCCATTCTTTATACACGTATTGAATGGGGCTCCACTTGACACCAGGAATTTCCAATCCAAATTGCATGCCATGGGTGTGTCCACTCAGTACCAGCTGAATGTCTTTGTATGTGGGCAAAACCTGCGCCTGCCAATGGCTGGGATCGTGACTCAATAAAATTTTGAACGGATATTTTTCAGTTCCTGCATACGCTTTGTCCAACTGACCATATTTGGGAAACCTGGCTTTCGCTCCCCAATTCTCTACCCCGAGGAGTGCGATTTGTTCGTTGTTTTGTTCCAACACCACATGTTCGTTCATCAACAAACGCCAACCTAAATCGGCATGCACTTTTTTCAGGTTCTGTAAATTTTGTTCTTTGCTGATGCCATTGATGGGCCATTGAACGTAATCACCATAATCGTGATTACCCAAAGTGGAATACACACCTAATGGGGCTTTGATTTGAGCAAACAAGTCTTTGTACACCTCTACTTCCGTGGCCATATCATTCACCAAATCGCCTGTAAATAATATGATATCGGCCTTTTGTTCAATGATTTTGTGAATGCCTCTTTCCACTGCTTTTTTATCTAAAAAGCTACCGCTGTGTATATCGCTGATGTGCACCATTTTCAAACCCTTGAAAGCAGTGGGCAATTCTTTGAAATGCAATTGTTGACGCGTAACCTGGTAATTGTATTTGTTGCCAAAGCCATACAATAAACTCCCAAACAAACTGCCTCCCGCCGCCATTCCCAACCAACTTAAGAAAGTAGAACGACTGATGGCATCATCGGTATTAGCCGCTGTAGCAGCAACAATGTTATTCCTGTTGGCAATGCTACCATACGCCCACAAAACGCTTCTCCTGATATCGTCGGCTAGAAAAAATAAAATGGCCACCAGTTTCGCTAAAAACAATCCAATAATGGTAGCAAACAAATAGGTCCGAGCGCTTTTGCCCAAAAAAGCTTGTTGGGTATACACAAAAAGGATAAAACCCAAACAACAGGCAACTGAAATGGACCAATAGACGAAGAAAACCGATTGCCTTGTCCGAGGTGAGAATGATTGCATCACGGTTTTAACCGACTGAAAAACATACCAATCTAGCAAGAGCATGCAGGAAAGAAAAATCAAAACGCCTGTGGGGGTTCTCATGTAAGAATATTAAGGGGCAAATGTATAGAATTAAAGTGCAAGGTTTGGGAGGTTTGGGAGGTTTGGGAGGTTTGGGAAGTTTGGAAGGTTTGGAAGGTTTGGGAGGTTTGGGAAGTTTGGAAGGTTTGGAAGGTTTGGGAGGTTTGGGAGGTTTGGGAGGTTTAATAAACTTACTAAACATACAAAACGTAGGAAACGTACGAAACTTACAAAACGTAGGAAACTTACTAAACATACAAAACGTAGGAAACGTACGAAACATACAAAACATACAAAACATAGGTAACCCGCTAAACATTCTCCTCCCCGTTAAAATGGGCATAAAAGTGTAAAAGTTTCGGGCTTTTTAAGCGAAAAATCACCGATTTTTGCTGATAATCGTATTTATTCTGTTATTATGGCAAGAACTATTGGTGTAGCAAATCAAAAAGGAGGCGTAGGGAAAACAACCACGGCAATTAACCTGGCAGCCAGCCTGGCTATTTTGGAATATAAAACCCTATTGGTAGATGCCGATCCGCAGGCCAATAGTACCACTGGTGTTGGATTCGACCTGCACAATATCACCAAGAGCTTGTACGATTGCATGGTGAATGAAGCCGAGGCAAAAGAAGTGGTGTTGAAAACAGCCATTCCACACTTGGATTTGATTCCTTCTCATATTGATCTGGTAGGGGCTGAAATTGAAATGATCAATTATCCCAACAGAGAAAATGTATTGAAAAAAATATTGGAGCCACTCAAGGATGAATATGAATTCATCATCATTGACTGCTCCCCTTCTCTCGGATTGATTACTGTGAATGCATTGACCGCTGCCGACAGCGTGGTCATTCCTGTTCAAACTGAATTCTTTGCTTTGGAAGGATTGGGCAAATTATTGAACACCGTAAAAATTGTTCAAAACAGACTCAATACTGATTTGCAAATCGAAGGTATTTTAATGACCATGTACGACGGAAGATTGCGCTTGTGCAATCAAGTAGTGAGTGAGGTCAGAAGACATTTTGATGAGATGGTTTTCAGTAGCATTATCCATCGGAATACCCGATTGAGCGAAGCGCCCAGCTTTGGCAAGCCAGTCATTCTATATGACTCAGACAGCAAAGGGGCAGTGAATTACCTCAACCTGGCCAAAGAGATTCTTCAGAAAAATAACATGACCCGGATCAAACAGGAAGATAAGGTGTTGGGTTGATGCGCCTGAAGGCCCGTTGGAAAAGGTTCAACGTTCAACGTTCAACGAGAAATTTAAGGAAGTAATGGGTTGAACAATTGAATAGGGATGAAAAACAATCAATGCCTAACCTATTAAACCTTTGTGACACCTTAAACCTCTGAAACTAAATCATTAACGCTTATGCAACAAAAAAAAGATGCTTTAGGAAAAGGAATCAGAAGCCTTTTGCAAAATATAGATGCTGATTTGAAAACCACTTCCGGAAATCTAAAAACAGAAGTCGTTGAAAAGTCAACCGCTACGCTGTTTGTTGCATTGGATAAAATTGATGTCAATCCCAATCAGCCCAGAAAAGATTTTGACGAAATTGCATTGAGTGAGTTAGCGGCTTCTATCAAGATGCATGGAATCATCCAGCCATTGACAGTATCGGCGATCGCCAATGGAAGATATAAACTCATTGCGGGTGAAAGACGTTATCGAGCTTCCAAAATTGCTGGCCTGAAAGAAGTGCCAGTGTATATCAGACAATCGAAAGACGACAATATTTTAGAATTAGCCCTTCTGGAGAACCTGCAAAGGGAAAACTTAAATGCCATAGAAATTGCTTTGAGTTACAAGCGCTTGATGGAAGATTTGGATTACACCCAGGATCAAGTAGCAGAACGCATGGGCAAGGACCGCAGTACAGTGACCAACTACATCAGGCTCCTCAAATTACCACCAGATATTCAAGTAGCAGTCCGCAACGGCGCCATTTCCATGGGTCATGCCAGAGCCATTATCAATGTAGATGTGGTGGACAAGCAATTGTTCATTTTTTCAGAAATCAAAAAGAAAGGATTGTCTGTTCGGCAAACCGAAGAGTTGGTGAGAAAAATGTATACTGGCTCGACTCCTAAAACAGCCCCCAAAGCTGCGGCTCCTAATGCGTATAAAAAGATTGAAGACACGATTGCTTCTCAATACGGCACGAAAGTCAAACTAACCCATCATTCCAAAGGATACGGTAGTATTCATTTTGAATATTATTCCCTGGAAGAACTGAATAGTTTGTTGGAAAAACTAAAAATCAACGTGAGTTAATGCAACGTTTTGCCTTCATCTTACTCATTCTAACACTGCTGATAACCAAGAGCGAATGGTGTGTGGCGCAGCATGAAGAAATAGTCAATTTCAACGCAGCAAAGACAAGCCCAGAAAGGGTTGCAGATAAGAAAAAAAATACTGCTCTGCGATTCATTCCAAGAAAAGCCATTATCCGATCGGCCATTATTCCAGGATGGGGACAGGTCTACAACAAAAAGTATTGGAAAGTACCCATCGTGTATGGCGCATTGGGAATTAGTACCTCTCTTTTTTTTAGAAATATCCGCCAATATAAAGAAGCACGAGACGCCTACATCCTTGCTACCGATGGCGACCCCAGCAACGACAATCAGATTCAACAGCCCTACTACAACGTAAAAGACCAACCCGAAAGAATCAGAACCTTTCGGAATGCGGTAAGACAGAATGTAGATTATTGCGTATTATTTTTTATCGCTTTCTGGGGGCTGAACGTAGCAGATGCTGCCGTAGATGCCCATTTAAAATCTTTTGATGTCAGCGATGATTTGAGCCTTCACATCAAAGCAGGCTACTCCCCTATGGCCAATACCAATGGCGTAAGTCTTGTATTGAAAATTGGCAAATAAGTGTAGCGTTTTTTAAAAGTCAACTAAACAACTCAACACCTAAACCTACCAGCAGGCAGGCCACTAAACAATCAAACATGAAAATAGCTTTAATCGGTTATGGAAAAATGGGTAAAGCAATTGAAGAAATCGCTTTAAAAGAAGGACATGAAATCGTGCTGATTATCGATGCGAACAACACAAGCGATTGTACGATTTCTAATTTACAAAAAGCCGACGTGGCGATCGAATTCACCGGACCTCATAGTGCAATACAGAATATTCAAACTTGTATAAATGCCGGGGTTCCCGTTGTAAGCGGCAGCACAGGCTGGCTGACCCAATGGAATGAAGTATCCAATTACTGCAACCAAAAAAATGGCACGCTATTGTATGCCAGCAATTTCAGTATCGGGGTCAATATATTTTTCGAAATCAACCGGCAATTGGCCGCCCTGATGGCTTCTAGACATGAATACGTGGCAAGCATCGAAGAGATTCATCATACAGAAAAAAAAGATGCACCTTCGGGCACCGCCATTACTTTAGCAGAAGACATCATTCGCCAGATGCCATCCCTAGAAAAATGGGTATTGGGGACTAGTGAAACGGATAAAGAATTGAGTATTACCAGCAAAAGAATTGACCCTGCTCCCGGCACCCATGTAATAACCTATGATTCTCCGATTGACAGCATTGAAATCAAACACACTGCCCATTCCAGAAAAGGTTTTGCGGCAGGGGCCTTGTTGGCTGCGGAATTTTTACTAGATAAAAATGGCATTTTTGACATGAAAGATGTGCTAAAAAATCAATGATTAATTCATGTAAATTCGAATGAATTAACGTAATTTTGCAAAAAAAAATTATGAAAAAATTATTCTTATTTGTTATTGTAGCCGCTACTGGCTCTGTATTGATTTCTTCTTGTAAGAAATCTGATCCCGTTTCTATTGTAGGAAAATGGAATTTGGTAAACCAAATTTCTTGCTCTTCTGGTGTATGTGACACCCTCCCTCCCACTGCAGGGGATTATGCAGAATTTACTTCGGGCGGACTATTAATCTCTGGAAACAACAACGTTCCCACAGACACAATCAATTATTCTGTAAGCAACAGCAACCTTTATATCAGTTATCCTTCAGCTGGAAGCGATACTTTTCACATCAATACTTTGACCAACTCTAGTTTGCAACTTTTTAGAGATTATGGCACTTCTACAGCTACTATAGACTTTAGCAGATAATTCTTTCTAATAAAGATTTAAATTAAAAGTCCCTTTCTTAGAAAGGGACTTTTAATTTATAGAACAGACCAATCTTTATTCTATAATAAGTGAGCCTTCAAATAGAACAAGGCATCAAATATTGACATTTATAAAGCTTGGCTATATTTGCATAAATTAACTTATCATGAAAAAACTATTTTTATTCGGAGTTGCAGCCATGACTGCTTCTGTCTTGATTTCCTCTTGTAAAAAATCTGATCCAGTTTCCATTGTAGGAAGATGGAACATGGTAGACCAGGTTTACACTTCTAATGGCATATCTGACACAACGATTGCATCACAGGGAGACTACGCAGATTTCAGAGCAGACGGAAAGCTGATTCTTGGCAACAACCTTACCCCTTCTGATACCAGTGCTTATAGTATAAGCAACAGCAAGCTGTATATTACTTACAGCAATGGAGGCGGAAATGACACCCTTCAAATTCAATCTCTTACGCTCAATTCATTGAAGCTATATCAAGCGGATCCTGCTAACAATTCGTCTTGGACAATCAATATGAGCAGGTAATTTCACTTGAATGTTTATCTCTTAAACCATTCGATAAAATTTATAAATTTTTATAACCTAATAAACGTTGAGAAATAAATAACATTAAAATGCTAAATACAAAAAGGCCGTTTCAAAAGAAACGGCCTTTTTGCTAAAAAATTATTATTTATAAACTTTATTATAAAACTTTAGAAATAATGAACAATCCTGCTAGCAATGCAGCAAGACCAAGTTTTGCTTTTTTAGGATTTGAAGCTGCTTGAAAACTTGATCCCTCTGCTGGAACAGTTGTTGAGTTACCCGCGTTAATCTGCATATCATAAAGCTTCTTGAAGTTCTTAACTGAACTAGTATCCATATTATACTCCCTTACTACTTCATTCAATTTTCTAGCGTTTGTGTATTTAGCACCAAAACCACTAATAGAAGCAGTTACTTTTCCACCCCAGAACAATATTTTGTCAGTTTGCTCAATATTGTAAATAGGATCTACCAAAACATCAATATTATTGCCAGTCACTGCCCTATAATAGGCTTGATCTTTCGCTGCATTAACAGTTTTCTTTTTGTCAGATGTTGCAGATACTTTTTTAGAAAAATCTACAC
>CANGBQ010000059.1 GCA_947451985.1 Chitinophagaceae bacterium
AAAATACTGCTCAATACAGCTAGTGATACATAAATATAATTAAACTTTCTACTAACCGGCGGGATCATTAAATTGAAATTTATTATTTTTTTATATAAACCAGAGACAACCCAAATTGAGATACATTGTAATAATTCCTGTTGAATGGAATCTCGTAGCTAATTTTAGCAAAAAATGTCTTTCTAAATTCACCACCAACAGAGATAAAAGCAGATTTCATAGAGCGCGAGAACAAACCAACTGAGAATGGAATTTTACAATTTTTAGTCCAATCCATACCATAAATTGTCTCGCTTATCTGCAAGGAATCGGATTTTTGCGTCGGAGCTTTTCTGTAGTATACTCCTTCTTGCCAAGATAAATGGGAGATTCTGACATTATTCGATTCGTTAATCTTGATGGTGAAAGCATTTTCAATTGATAGCCGAACCCGTTTTTTCAAATTATTCATCTTAATGATGTTGAATTTGGGATTGAAAATGTTATAGGCGCCAATTTTAGTTTCAAATTTTATATTGTTATATCTGTATGTGTAACTGATTCCAGTAGCGAAGTTCATATACTTATTGTTGAATACATCTAAATCACCTGAATCAACCGGATTATAGTAAAAAAAAGACCTGGTGTCTAACCATGGATTATATTCAGAGTTGGACACTCGGTAATTTCCAACAATGTAGCTAGCAAGTAGACCTACTCTCAAAGCGTTTATTTTTTTGGTATCTAAATACATCAAATGTGAAGCAGATAAGCCATAGTAGTCATTTGTCATTGAAAAGCCTTTTGCGCCAGAATGAGAATAAGTAACTCCAAGGGTGCTTTTCATTTCTTTGCCCAGCTTATATTCTGCAGAAAGATTTGAAAATTGATTTTTTTGATCAAGCGAAGCCATCAGGGAAGTGATAGAAGAAGAGACCCTGATAGACCCTTCAAAATCACCTGTAGAAGCAGGACTGATAAGGATAGGAACACTATTGTATTGAGATATTCTCATGTCTTGTGCTTGAGAAAAAAAACCAATAAAGACAGACAAAACGAGAAGTATATTCGATTTCATGTTTTTTGCTTTTTATGTGTGCAATTTAAGAAAAAAAACTTAAAGCAAAAGGCCGCAAATGCGGCCTTTTGCTTTTAAATTGGAATAATATACTGTTATTTGTGTACTACAAACTTAGTATTGATGGTACTGTTTCCAATATTGAAACTTAAAACATAAACACCTGAAGTCAAATTGGCTCCACTGATATTTGAAACCAAATAACCATTACTGTTTTGTGCTACAGTTGTCAAAACTACATTACCAACAGTATTGATAACTTTCACAGTCACTGGCATTTGCTTTAACACACCTGTTTTAGCAGTCAAAGTAAAAATTCCAGGATTGGGGTTAGGGTAAATTGTAGTTTCTACAGATCCGTATTCAGTTTTAGTAGCTACGGTAGTAGGCTCAGCCATTTTACAGCCCGTTTTAACAAGGTTAGACAACTTCTGACCCTTGATAGCTCCATAACCACAATTAGAATTATAACGAACATAAATACTATCGGTTGTAGGTGCAGCTGCATTGCTAGTATACCTGATTCTTATGGTACGCTGGGTTAAATCATCATAACCCTGAACCAGTGTGCCGGTTGCACCCACAGCTCCAGATGGCATTGTCCACAAATAACCAGTCGGCTGAGCAGTGGTAGAATATCCAGTTACAGTAGGTAAAACTGGTGCCGAATATTCATATATTCTGCCTCCGCAATTGTCTTGAATGGTTGTAATGGTTACAGAAGCTGGCTTAGCAGGCACTCCGAATCCAGTTATAGATAAGGCTAATCCTTTTCTAGCTCCATCGCCACAATCTGAAATGTACCAACAATAAACGCTATCATTATTGGGAGTAGAGGCAACGCTAGAAGTGTATCTAATTCTGATAACCCTACCGGTTAAATTTGTATTTCCCGAATCCACTACAAATGTTGATCCGAGGTTTCCAACAAAATTCCACTTATAACCTGTTGGTAATGCAGTGGTAGTGCTTGTTGGAAGAACAGGTGCAGTATAGCGATACACCTTTCCGCATGAGGTACTGCTCATTCCGATCAAAGTTGCAGTAATGCTAGCTGGAGCAGCTGGCAGAAGAACAGCAGCTTTAATAAGCGCCTGAGCCTTGTACAATGAAGAACCACATGCCCATGTATATTTCACTTTAATGGTATCACCTACTGCTTGAGCTGTATTGCTAGTGTATTTAACCCTGATAATTCTGCCAGTTAAATCAACGTTACCAGAATCGCGGGTAACTGTTCCAAGACTAACAGAGTTACTTGGTAAAATCCACTGATAACCAGTTGCACCATTAGGCAAAACGGGAGCAGTATATCTGTAAATTGTTGAGCCGCATACTGCAGAGATTTTAGTTTGTGTTACACTAGCAGGTGCAGAAACAGTGCTCAAGAAACTGATTGGGTATGTTAATACAGTTGTCGTACCGCATACATTCACAATCGTACAAGTCAAAGTAGATGCAGCCTTGATTTTAACATAAACACTATCATTAGATTGGCCAGAAACAATAGAATTGGTTGTTCCAGTAAGAGACCAGTTCATTGTAACACCATCCGTAGCGCTATAAGGGGTATTCAATCTGTATAATTGAACTGAATCACAAGCCACCACATAACTAGCGCCAACGATGGCTGTGTTATTTGCAGGAGCAGGACAAGAAACGGTTACTGGTAAAGTTGCAACGCTTGTTGCTCCGCATCCATTCACAGCATAACAAGTAATGGTTCCGGCAGACTTAATTTTAAGCGTCAATGAATCATTGTATTGACCAGAAGTAATAGAATTACCAGTTCCACTGATGGTCCATATCAGCCTTACATCCGCAGCAGGGTTGTAAGGGCTTGACAATGTGTATTGTCTAACAGAATCAGAGAAATAAGAGGTTCCTGCATAAGAAATAGAACCGATTGACGCTGGGGCTAAACAAGTATCTGCAGTCCAAGCCATGTTTGTAAATGCAGTATCAGTATAGTCAGAACCAGATGCAGCTAACTGACCTACGATTGGACGATAATCAGCACCCGTAAATGCAGCAGCAGCGGGATAAGAAGCAGTTCCATAGGGTGCGGTTAAATAACTAAGAGCATTTAAAGTTGAGTCATTGGAATTGTTAGTAAAGAATTGCTTAGCAGAGCTGTAGTTATTGTAACCTGCAGGATAAGCTGTACCAGAAGAAGCAAACTCAAATAGACCTCCAAGTTTAACGCCACTAACAATGTTGTTTTTAAATTTCAACTTGCCATCCAGCGCATTTTGGGCACTGTTTCCAGCTGCATTATCAATAAACAAGCCAGTGGGATAATCAGAAAGAATACTGTTGAAGATTTTTAATTCAGAATTTCTGCGAATGCGGGCAGCTCTTCTAAATGAAGGGTGGATAGCTGATAGATTGGTGGTGCTATTGTCGCCACGTAATGGTCCAATATTTGTCATGTTGGCAAATATGGCTTTGGTTCTGGGATATTTAGAAGAACCATCGGCATCATTGTCAGATTCATAGCCTTCCGAATTAGATCCGCCAGATGCGAGGGAATAGCTGTTATCCGCAACCTGAGGATCTCTGATTCCCAATCCAAATTGAACGGTTCCACTAAACCCGTTGTCTGTATCCCACTCATCATCTACTCCTCTGTAGGAGATCAAATGCTTACAGTTAACTGTTCCGCCGAACCATTCGAATGCATCATCATTGATGAAGGAACACTGAACATAATCAACGACTGTTTTATTACCTACAGCTCCGAACGTTACTCCGTTAATTTCTTTATTCTGAGCAAAGATATATCCGCCAAACTCAATTCTAACATACTTCAAAACGCCTGAACTGTCATCATCAACAGGTGAAGCGCCGCCTCCAAATTCAGTTGATTCTCCGGTAGTGGCTGAATTATTCACTTCGGTAATACCCTCGATATAATTAAGACCAGTAGTACTTGCATTGGGCGAAGTAGCACTCGAAGTACCATTGTAAGAAGCTTTTCCTAGTATTACTATGCCTCCCCAATCCCCAGGGTGTCTGTACCCTGCTGGGTATTGTGATGTGAAAACAATAGGCTGAGTCGGTGTACCTTCAGCGATTAACTTGGCACCTTTGGTAACAATTAAACTTGAGTTTGCATATGCATTACCGCCAAAAATTACCGTACCTGGCTCAATGGTCAAAGTTACACCTGTCTTGATGTAAACTAATCCATTAATGATGTAGGTATTGTTTTTTGTCCAAGTAGTATTGGTGCTAATAACAGTACCAGAACCAGATGATGGAACTTTAATCAAGGATCCTCCTGCAGGAGCTGCAGAAGTACTTGGATAAATAGTGTACTGTGGATCAAAATTTGTCCAAGCATCTGTCCAAGCAGGTGTTGGAGCAGGAGCAAATGCTCCTCGATAAGGCACTTTTTTGATTTGTGCGTTACTTGACAATCCCCATATGGATACAAGTAAAATGGTTGAGAATATTTTTTTCATATTATTTACGCCGTTTTATAATGGCAGCGTAAAATTGAAAAAACATTGTTAAGGAGATGTATTGGAATTATTAACTAAATGTTATGAATTCAGGGAATTTAAATTGAAAATCAATGTTTTAAAAATAAAATATATTTAAAACTTATAAGACATTGTAAATGATATCACTCGGCCAAAAGTTTTGTACCACCTCACATAATCTTGCCCAGCTTTGTATTTCTGATCTGCATTGGTGTCTTCAAAAAAGATTGATTTTTGGGCTAGAATGTCTTTAACATTTAATTTAATTTCCAGATTTCTTTTTTCAAAAGTTTTGGCTAATTGAAAATCTAAAATCGTTCGCCCGTTTTCCCACACATTTGCTTCGGTAAGATTTCCTACTATGTAGATTCTTTGTCCAACTCTATTAGCAACCAATGTTGAAGATATCCCACTGTTACTGTTTTGATAAGTTAATCCAATATTAAAACAATAAGGAGATTGTCCTTGCAATGGGCGGTTTAAGTTAAGGGCTGAAGTATCTGTAGATTTTTTGGCTGTCACATCAGATTTAATAAAAGAAAAATTAGAGAAAAATGTCAGGTCATTTAGAAAACTCTTTTGTGAAATATTTTTAAAATAATTACCCACCAGTGTTCTTAATTCAACTTCGAATCCTTTATTTACTGCATTTAAAACATTAAAATAAGCAGCTTCTTTATCCTTATCAGGGGCTGTGGCTGCTTCTATTGGGTTGGTGAAATTTTTATAAAAGGCGGAGATGGTTAAGACCTGGCCTTTGCCTGGATAAATTTCATATCTGAGATCATAATTATCAATGATCGCCCTATTTAAGGCAGTATCTCCATTTGTTACATATCTTGTTGCAAAATCATAAAATTTGGCTGGCGCCATTTCTCTAAATTCAGGCCTATTTAAAGTCTTAGAATAAGATAGCCTGATGTTTTGCTTCGAATTTAGAGAAAAAATAGCATTGGCAGAAGGTAGATAATCAATAACTTTTCTTTTCACTAAATCAAATGCATCTGGGCCTGTTGGCAACACAAGCTTAGAATAAAAAGACTCAATTCTATATCCATAGATCAATCTAAGAAAGCTCCAAAACCGCTGATCAGCCATAATGTATCCAGCACTTAAAGATGTGTTGGCCGAATAGTTATTAGAGGGGTTTTTGTCTTCAGCCAAAATAAAGCCGCCAGGGCCTATATTGTCTCTCAGAAATATTTTATCTTCAGTTAGGTATAATAAATCAGTGTTAAAATATGTACTCCCAACATTCCCTCTGACCATACCTAAATTTCTTTGTTCATATTCCCTTTGCCTGTCCTGAAAGTAAGCTCCTATTTTGAAATTAGAAGTGAAGGATTTAGTAAAATTGAAATTTCTTTGAATATCAAATTTAAATGTCTTGCTGTTTTCAGTTAAAGTTGAGTAGTAAATGCCCCCTCCATTTCCATTGGTTGTAGCATTGTCAGAAATGGAGGCTCTGAATGCACTGTCAATACCATCTCTTTTCGTATAAATCATTGTTCGCAAATCAGGGATACTTCTATCAACTTTAGAATAATTCAACAGCCAATTAATTTTAAATTTACTGGTTGCGATGAAATGATCTCCAGCCAACTGACTAGTTAAAATCTTATTACTGGTGAACCAAAGAGATTTGCCTGTTGAATAAGTAGGATTTGATTCAGAAATGTCTGAATAACCTTGTCTTGTAATAATTTTATCTTCGGAATTAATACTTAGTAGATTTTTGAAACTAATTGAATTTCTGTCATTTATTTTCAAAGAAAGATTAGCTATCGCTCCTAGAAGGGTATTGACAGAATAGAATGTTTGATTAAAAATGGTCTTGTTTCCGGAGGTATCTTGGAAATTTTCTGTTGTGGTGTGTTCCTTGTTAATTCCGTTTGAAATACTGGCATTCCTACTATAACTAATTGAAAATAAGCTACCGAAAAAATCTTTGTCTTTTCTTTGTACATTTTTTCCGTTAATGTACTGAACACCTATATTCATTAGGGCAGGGCTAGAAAAAGTGGACCAATCGTTTCTCCAATTTTTACCTACATAAGGATCAGTTGAAGCAGGTTGAGGGAAATTATTCGTTCTAGGTATATAATTTGGCAAGGCTCTTGTTTTATCATCTATACCTAAAAAATCCAATGAGCCACCGTTATACCGGAGCATGTTTTTGAATGTTGATATCGTATTGTATCCAAGTGAAAAAGAAACAGATTGAAAATTCTTTGAAACAATATCTTTGGTATTGATGTAAATAGCACCGCCTGCAAATTCAGCTGGCATATCGGGCGTAGCTGTTTTATAAATAACAAGATTGTCAAGCATATTGGCAGGGAAAATATCAAATGAAAAAGCTTTTCGATCCGCCTCAGTGCTTGGCAAGGGTGAACCATTCAAAAAAGCAGCATTATAACGATCATTCAAACCTCTAACAACGACAAACCTATCATCTTGAATACTAGCACCACTCACCCGTTTTAAAATGTCACTTGTATTTTTATCAGGTGTTTTTTTGATGACTTCTGCAGATATTCCATCACTTACATTAGGGCTGTTTTTTTGGGCAATCAACAATGCATTTACCGTTTCTTTTCTTTTGAGGGCATTGCCTTGAATAACCACAGCTCCCATATCACCTGCCTTTTCCATTACAATGTCTTGAACTAGTACTTCCCCATTTCTAACTAAAAGATTATCAATCTTTTTTTGTGCATAAGAAACATAAGTGCATACGATTGAAAAGGGCTTATCCGCATCTACATTAATACTAAAAGAGCCATTTAAATCCGTTTGTGTCTTTTTTGAGTCTACATTAATAGAGATGGTAGCCCCTATCAAAGCTTCTCCGGTTTTTGAACTAATTACCTTACCTGTGATTTTACCTTTTTGAGCTAAAACAATATTAACGGATAATATGAGGATTAAAGATGCAAGAAGTTTATTGGACATAAATAAGAGATTTTTGCAAAGGACCATAAAAATTGAGCACTTAATGTTACCAAAATGTTACCAAAATGTTACCAAATGAGGCATGAGCCAGATTTAAAACAAAATAATCAATGGGAGCAGGAAAAATAGGATGATCAATAAAAGAAACTTTTTTTGTGTCGCTTCATTTAAAAAATAAATAGAATGTGACGTAAAACCTATTTGAAATTAACATTAAAAAATACACATTAGGATATTATCCAACTTTATAAAGTATAATCTAACTAATTAGTGGCTTGTCAATATACATTATCATTTCTATAACATTGACCAAGGCATTATATGGTTATTCAATCTGAATACTAATAAATTCTTGGCAGTAATTCTTTATTAAATCCCTTACTCGCTCAAATTCCTTTTTCACCTCTTCATCTGTTCCAATAACTTTTGCTGGATCAGGAAAATTATAATGAAACTTAGTCGCCTTATTTGGAAAATAAGGACATCTTTCTTTAGCATTATCGCATACTGTAATTACAAAGTCAAAATCTACACCTTGATATTCTGAAATATTGTTAGACGTATGAGTTGATATATCAATTCCATCATCTTTCATTGCTGCAATGGCTTTGGGATTAACACCATGCACTTCTACACCAGCACTGTACACTTCGACTTTGTCACCTCCAAAATTTTGTAAATATCCATGTGCTATTTGACTACGGCAAGAATTACCTGTACAAAGAACTAAAATTTTTCTTTTCATAATTTAAACGAATAACCAAATGATATTGATTATAGTGAATTTAGCGTCAAACCCAAATAGTAATTGTAAGACCACTAAAGAAGTGGTAATGATTATCGGCTTTTTGTATTTAATGATTTTTTGTGTCATATCTAGAAATTTAACAACATCCTGAACCTGGCTTGCAAGCATTTTCAGTTAAAGGTTTTTGTGCATAAACTGTTATACTAAAAATACCTGTCGTGCCACTTTTGAAGGACTGTACTTGGTCTACACTCAAATAGTTTTTTAAAATATCATCAGGAATTACAATTGGCTTTTCCTTTTGAATAGTAATATTTTCAAATCCATTCGATTTGATCAGTTCTAAATACACTTCTTTTTGAATTGCTCCCGAAACACAACCAGCATACATCTCTGCATCTTTTCTTAATCCTTCTGGTAGTGCACCTTCCAAAACAACATCGCTAATACTAAAATGGCCACCTGGCTTTAAAACTCTATATATATCTTTGAATACACCATCTTTATTAGGAACAAGATTTAAAACACAATTACTTATAATAACATCCGCAACATTTGCAGTAATAGGCATATGTTCAACATCACCTTCACGAAATTCTACATTGTTAAATCCTCTTACTTCTGCATTCATTCTGGCTCGTTCAATCATTTTGGGTGTAAAATCAATACCTATAACCTTACCTGTTTCACCTGTTTCGTGTCTCGCAATAAAACAATCATTTCCTGCCCCACTTCCCAAATCTACTACTACATCGCCCTTTTTAATTTTTGCAAATTGAGTAGGTAATCCACATCCCAAACCTAAATCAGCATCTGGATTGTATCCTTTTAATGAAGTATAATCGTCACTCATGATGTTATATATTTCAGTAGAGCATTCGCCTGCACCACAACATGATGACTTGTTTGTTTCTTTATCCTGTAAGGCAATCTCGCCATACTTTTCTTTTACGATTTGCTTTAATTCTACTTCTGTTTTCATAATCTTAATTATCGTTTATCATATCGTAATATTACGATTGATTATGTCAAAAAAATCAACAACACTTACTATTATTCACAACAACCTTATCAAACATTTGAACAATCAATGATCTTGCTTTTAACCATTCTTTTTCATCAAGACAATAACAAACTGAGGTGCCTTCAATCTCTCCCTTAATAAGTCCAACTTCTTTAAGCTCCTTTAAATGTTGTGATACTGTGCTTTGAGAAATAGGTAATTCATCAACAATATCACCACAAATACATGATTCTTTTTTTAGTAGTAGTTGAATGATTGCAATTCTTGCAGGATGCGCCATTGCTTTTGCATATTTGGCAATATCCAATTCAGATTTGGTGTAGTCTATTGTTTTTGTAATTCCCATTTAATCGTAAAATTACGATTGATATTTTATATCAAAAAATTATTTCTTAAACTGGATAGTGTATTGAAAAAAATTGCTTAAAAGAAAGAGAGGGACATTTAAAGATAAAATGATATTATTTTATTTTTAAATGTTATTTTCCGATACAAAACTTACTAAAAATAAAATCCAACTTGTCTTCGTTCGTTACCTCGCCCGTAATGTCTCCCAGGTGAAACAAACAGGTTCGA
>CANGBQ010000060.1 GCA_947451985.1 Chitinophagaceae bacterium
AAAAAAACATCCCTTCTTTTTTCGCTCATTTGCCCACTGTAACGGGACAAACAGTCAACCTGCTTTCGGATGAAATAACACATACTCAAAAAATCACTGCGCTTTATCCTGCTCAAATTGAATCGATGGAAGGCGCTGCTTTGCATTATGTTTGTTTGCAAGAAAAAATTCCATTTGTACAAGTAAGAGCCATCAGCAATGCAGTAGGTGAGCGAGACAAAAGCAAATGGAAACTGCAAGAAGCCATTCAGCAATTGAACAAAGAATTAACCACCGCCTACGAATCTTTCTTTCATTCATCTTAACATATCCATGAAATTATCCATCGGGTTTTCTCCCTGTCCCAACGATACTTTTATATTCGATGCTTTGGTCAACCATAAAATTGACACAGAGGGCATTGAGTTTGAGGTGAGCATGGAAGATGTAGAGCAATTGAATCAATGGGCCCTTCAGGGTGCGTTGGACATCACCAAAATCAGTTATGGGGTATTGCCATCGGTACGGAATCACTATCAGTTATTGGACAGTGGCAGCGCTTTGGGATCCGGCGTGGGCCCCTTGCTCATCAGTCATCCCTCGCAGGCGACGGTGTCGGTAGAAAATACCCTCGTGGCCATACCCGGCGAACACACCACTGCGCATGGCTTGTTTTCCTTGGCTTATCCAGCAGCCCGCCAAAAAGTTTTTTTGCGCTATGATCAGATTGAATCCTTCGTTCAAGAAGGCAAGGGATTGGGTGTCATTATTCATGAAAACCGGTTTACATACGAAAGCAAAGGACTGGTGAAAAGAATCGATTTGGGCGAATACTGGGAAGCACATACGCAACTGCCGATTCCACTCGGGGGCATTGTCATGAGTAGAAAGTTTGATACTGCCCTGCAACAAAAAATAGACCGGCTGATTCAAAAAAGCATTGTCTATGCGTATGCACACAATCAAGTACTAAACGCCTTCATACAAGACAACGCGCAGGAAATGAGCGAAGCCATCATGCGAAAACATATTGAATTGTATGTGAATCAATTTTCACTTTCCTTGGGAGAAAAAGGTCGGGCTGCCGTGCAGCGGTTACTGCTGACTTTTGCAACGGCCAGTGGCCAGGAGATTGACCTGCAATCTGTTTTTATGAAACACGGGTAGGTCCGTCATTTTTCAATGCCTGTGCATAGGCTTCCAAACATCTTTTCCGAGCGTCTTCGTGAACCACTATTGGTTTGGGATAGTCGAAGCTGTCCAATTCGGGCACCCATTTTTTGATATATTGAAGGTCGGGATCAAATTTTTTCGTTTGCAGGTAAGGATTGAAAATCCTGAAATAAGGAGCGGCATCACAACCACTGCCCGCGGCCCATTGCCAGCCACCATTGTTGGCCGCCAAATCAAAGTCTAATAATTTTTCCGCAAAATAAGCCTCACCCCAGCGCCAGTCGAGCAATAAATGTTTGCATAAAAAGGAAGCGACGATCATTCTGACGCGGTTGTGCATAATACCTGTTGTATTCAACTCACGCATGCCTGCATCCACAATCGGATATCCTGTTTTGCCCTGGCACCATTTTTCAAATTCAGTTTCCTGGTGTCTCCACAAAATTTGATCATAAGCCGGCTTGAAAGATTTGCCTTTTCCAACCTGAGGAAAATGCCAAAGAATCATATGGTAAAAATCCCTCCAGATGAGTTCGTTCAAAAAAACTTCTGACAATTTTTTGGCGGTTGTCGCCACTGACCGAATGCTGACGGTGCCAAAACGCAAATGAATACCCAAATGCGAAGTGCCTTGCACACCCGGAATATCCCTTTGACGGCTGTAATGCATCACCATCGATTCGTCCAGTACTTTGGGCGGAAATTCGGCAGGCGTGGCAACAAAGCCCATTGATTCCAAAGAAGGAATTTCTAGGGGGCTTGTTTGTATAAAACCCTGAAAATATTTTTTGGTTTCATGCGGCTTCAAGTCCATTTCAGTTAATCGAGCTTTCCATTTCTTGCTGAAGGGAGTGAAAACCGTGTAAGGCTTTCCATCGTCTTTTATCACTTCATTTTTTTCAAAAATGACCTGGTCTTTGAAATGATGAAACGCAACCTGGTGTCGTTGCAACAAGTTGTCAATGGCCTGGTCCCTTTGAAGTGCGTAGGGCTCATAATCGTGGTTGGTAAATACAGCCCGAACGGAATATTCTTGCAGCAGTTGCTCAAATGCCTGTGCAGGTGTTCCATAGATTACACGTAGGCTGCTTCCCAAATCTTGTAATTGTTGTTGAAGCTGGCAAATGGTTGTATAGATAAATTGCACCCTTTTGTCTTTTTTGTCTGACAGCTTGTTTAAAATCTCCGTGTCAAAAACAAACAAAGGCAACACCGGAAGTCCTGCTTTTAGAGCAGCAGATAACCCTGCATTGTCTTCCAGGCGAAGGTCTCTTCTAAACCAAAAAATATGAATCGGTTTGTCCATTGGGTATAAAGGGGATGCGGTTGATTAACAAAAGACAGCAGCATTTGTTTGCTGCAGGGTCTGATAAATTTGACGAATGGTGTTTTGGCCAAACTTTTTAGATCCTATGCAGCTCACCCATCTGAGGTTATAGATGGAATTGGTCAGGAAAACTTCGTCAGCATCCATCAATGTTTCTTCAGTGAGGGCAATTTCCTTCACCTCGAAGCCAATAGCAGGGAGCACTTGCAATAGCGTTTCCCGCATAATGCCGGCAATACACCCTTCGGAAAGGGCAGGCGTAAGAATCTCATTTCCTTTCACCATGAAAATATTGGCAATGGTCGCATCGCAAATGCGGTGGTGCTGGTTCAATACAATGGCTTCATTGCATTGTTGAGATTGGGCATATTGCGCCCCTAGTAAGTAGGGTAAAAAATTATTGTGTTTGAGTTGACTGAATGCATCGGCCATTTTGAGGGCCTCTCTGTAAATACAAACAGCTAAGCCGTTTTCGTTCAACTGGCCATTGCTTGGAGGCAGCGGCCAAGATTGAATGAGACATTGAGGGGCTTGGGAAGTTCGGTCGTACAAACCACCATCCCCTCTTATAATGGTAATGCGTATCCTGGCAGAATGGTGTTGATTCTTTTTCACCAATTGCAATACCTGCTCTTCAAGCAAATCGGGTGTAAACAATTTTGGAATATCAAATTGCAGCTTTTTCAGGCCTTTCCAAAGACGTGCAAAGTGTTCGTCCATTAGAATCAGTTGGCCATTTTTATATTTCAACGTTTCAAATACACCGTCGCCAAAACGGACGCCTCGGTTATCCGGACCAATGATAGGCGTGTTCGCTTCGTATGTTTTTCCATTGAAAATAAAATATTGCATACGCTAAAATAAAGAATCCCCGGCAAGCCGAGGATTCCTAACCTAAAAAACTATAACCTATATACCTATAAACTTAAATCTCTTCGATAATCTTGTGTTTCACTGCATACATGATCAGGCCTGCCGTTGTTTTTGAGCCGGTTTTTACTTTGAGTTTGTCGCGGATGGCCTCAACAGTACGGGGGCTCAACTCTACAATGTCTGCAATTTCTTTGGTGCTTTTCTCTTCGCACATCAAACGAAGAATCATGGTCTCTTTGTCATTCAATTGTGCTTCCTGGCTCACCAATTGTTGCGGGGTAGTCACATGGCGTTGTTTTAGATTCGACAATAAAGCTTGGTTGGTCAGTTTATTAAAATAGTATTCTTGCTCGTAGCAAGTTTTGATGGCTTCATGGATGATCTCACTGTCACTGGTTTTGGTGAGGTAGCTATTAGCACCGAGTTCCATCAGCTTGGTGATCATACTATTATCGTCTACCATGGTCAGCATAATCACTTTCGTGCGTGGAGATATTTTTTTAATCTCGGGCAGGGTAGCAATCCCGTCCATGATGGGCATTTGTATATCTAATAGAATAACGTCTACTTCTATGTTTTTGAGCAAATGCAGCAAATGCATGCCATTGTCTGCTTCCGCAATTACTTTGATATCTGGGCTAGAACTCAACGAGGCTTTCACGCCGGCACGGTACAACACGTGGTCATCTGCAATAATGACTCTGATCGGTTCTTTGTTTTCTTCGTTCATACGTTTTGAATAGGATGATTTGACTTTGTTTGCGCTACTATAACGCTGAGTGCAATTTCAAATTATATCCCAGAAAAATAAAGAGTGTAATTACCCTATGAATGGGATGGGGATTTTACGCATTTTTTTGGGGTATTACAGGTCGATTTCCCTGTTTCTAGCTGATAATCTATAGGTATTATGCCCAAATAGGGCCGATTGCTTCTACGAGAAATTCTACGAGCTCCCTTTAAAAAAAGCCCAATGGACCCAAGGTGGCATTGCGCCACCCTGGTCATTGGGGATAGGGAACGGTTAAAAACCAGGTCAAATATCCCCCTGTCCCCAGTTACTGCCATGGGAAAAACACCTCCCTTATTATGTGTTTTTCACGTCATTGAATAAAAATTATGTGGTAATGTTGTGGAAATGAAATACAGCTATAACATTTTTTTCAACATTCAGTGCTTAACTATTTTTATTTCCTTTTTGTTGTCGCTTTTGATAATAAGAAATAAAAATGCGCCTAAGTACATGAATAGTTTTTTTATATATCCAACAATTGGAGTTCTCTGTATGATTCCTGCTTATATAGAATCCAATTTTTTAGGAGTAGAATATTCACAATACCTCTTGAATTTCTCTCTTTTATTTCATTATCTTTTCTTAGGAATTTTCATTTTTAAAGTTTTACCTAAAAGGAGTCTAATTTTTATAATTATTTTAATAGTCTTTTTTTTATTTATAGTTTATATGCTTTTCTTTAGTGATTGGAATTTTCTAGTTAACAAAGCATTTGCTGTAACTAATTTTAGTCTTACTGCATTATGTTTGGTGTATTATTTTCAAATTCTTAAGCTAGATGTACCTTTTTTATTAAAAAATGAACCCTCATTTTGGATTATTACTGGAATTTTTATTGGGATGGGATCCGCTTCGCCTCTTTCTGCAATAATTGATTATTTAGCATATGATTCATCTGTATTAAAACATCAATTTTTTTATAAGTTAGTCGCTACTTCTTACACAATTATGCATTTGTTTTTTATAAAGGGATATTTATGTTCAATCAAGGAAAGGAAAGTATAGTTTTTTTTATTGTTTTTGGTTGTATAATGATTTTTTTATTACTAACCATTTTGACTTTAGTGATTTATATTTATACAAATAAGCAGCAACGTTATTTTAAAAATATAGAAGAACTTAAACTTATACATGAAAACGATATGCTAAGGTCTCAAGTAGAAATTCAGGAGCAGACTTTTCAAAATATATCCAGAGAGATTCATGACAATATTGGGCAGAAATTAAGTTTGGCAAAATTGTACCTCAATACCCTTTCGGGTCAATCCGCTGAAGGGCCGGGCGTTCAAGTGACGGAAATTACAAAAATCATTGGGGAGGCTATATCCGATTTGAGCGATCTCAGCCGAAGCATGAGCTCTGAGGTCATTAAAAACAATGGATTTCTAAAGGCCCTCGAATTTGAAATCAACCAGCTCAACAAGCCCGAGCTCTTCAACATCAAATTGACGATTATCGGGGAGCCTATTTTTTTGACCGCTGACAAGGAGTTGATTTTGTTTCGAATTGTACAGGAAGCCCTACACAACATTATCAAGCATGCTCAAGCCAGCTCCATTCACATCACCCTTCATTTCACCGAGTCGTTCTTGCAATTAACATTGGCAGACAATGGCCAAGGCTTTGCTACCAACAAACTCAACCAGCCCAATGGTTTGCTCAACATGAAAAAAAGAACCGATCTTCTCAATGGGCAGTTTGACATTCAATCGGCCTTGGGGAAGGGAACCACCATTCAGATTAAAATACCCTTATATGAAAGTTGAATACAAAGTACTATTGGCAGATGACCACGCTTTGCTCAGGGACGCATTGGCGAATTTGGTGAACGGTTTTGAACAATTTAAAGTAGTGGCCACAGTGGCCAATGGTCACGAATTGATCAAAGCTATTCAAGACGGGGCAAAGCCCGATGTAATCCTGCTCGATCTGAATATGCCAGGTATGGATGGATTTGAGGCCGCCAAATGGTTGCAAAAGGAGCATCCAGCCATTAAAATTCTGATTTTGACCATGTACGATTCTGAAATTGCATTGATTCGTCTTCTACAGGTAGGGGTCAAAGGGTTTTTGAAAAAGGACATCCATCCGTCCGAACTGAATGCCGCCCTTCGGTCGGTTGCTGAGGATGGGTATTATTATGCTCATAACACTACTGGCAAGCTCGCCTCTTTGTTTCAGCAACATACAGACAAACAATCTTTTTTAGACAAAGCCATGTTGAATGAGAAGGAAATCGAATTCTTAAGATTGGCTAGCACAGACCTTACTTACAAAGAAATTGCTGCAAAATTGAAAATCACTCCCCGGGCTATTGATGGATACAGGGATGCATTGTTCGATAAGCTCGATGTAAAAAGCAGGGTAGGCCTTGCTATCTATGCGGTAAAAAATGGGATTGTAACCTTGTAAATAGCAGGGTTTATTCGATCAGCTTATTGCGCATGCCATACATGATCAGACCGCCAATGGTTTTGGCATTCACTTTGGCTTTCATGTTTTGCCGAATGGTTTCAATGGTGCGAGGGCTCAAAAAAATAGTTTTGGAAATTTCTTCTGTGGTTTTGTCTTCCGCCAGTAATTGTAAAATCTTCAATTCTTTTTCATTGAAACTGACAGGGGTACTCGATCCGTAATGTTGGCGAACATTTTTCTTTTGCATCAACCTTCCCATCACGGCTTTGTTGACCAATTCGTTGAAGTAGAAATCATCGTTCATGCAGGTAAGAATGGCTTCGTAGATTTCTTCGGGATCGGTGGTTTTGGTGAGGTAGGCATTCGCACCCATTTCCATCATCTTGCTGATCATTTGTTGGTCGTCGTACATAGTGAGTACGATTATCTTGATTTCTTCGTATTCTTTTCGAATCATTTGAATGGCATTAATGCCATCGATTTCTGGCATCCGAATATCCATGAGCAATACATCCGGCATTTTGATGGATATTTTATGCATCATGTCTTTACCATCTTCGGCTTCCCAGAGCATCTTAAGATTCACTTTGTCACTCAGGGCCATTTTGATGCCGTCCCTGAAAATTTTATGGTCATCGGCTATAGCAAGTTTAATCTGGGTATCGGTAGACATAATAGTGGGTTGGTATTGAATAGAATGGGGTTTTGTGGTCACTTTGGGCTCATCGTCAGTGGGTTAGCCCCCTCATCTTACGCCCAGGGTTCATAAAAATACAAAAAATTGACCATTGGGCTCAGGTTCAATTGAATAGGGTACATCTATCCTGTGATTGATTCAATTGTAAATGACTGGATATAAATGATTTGCGCATAGATATCCACATTTTGGAACAAATCCGTCTCAGGGGTAGATTTTCCACGGGTTTATCCACATTTTTGAGGCCTATCGTATTTTTACGTAGTAAAGATACAATATTTAAATAGTAAAATTACTATTTTATTTCGTATTTTTACCCAATAATTACCCCAGAAAAATGCGTTGTTTTTCTTCTCTAATCTTTTCCTGTATTACATTTTACCACTATCGTACAAATACGATAGCGATTCAACCTATTGTCTGGGGCAATCGAAATTTTGAAGTTTATGGTGCAATTAATCATTAAACATTAAAATTATCAGCTATGCATTTATTCATTTTAAATCTTTTAGATTTTTTTCAACAAGTGATAAGTAACATAAAATTTTAATTTTCGGCCTCAGTTAAGTATTTTTGATACAAATAACTGCTATTCTGGAAATTATAATAAATATTGCTCTTTTATCAGAAATCATTCCTTTAATATTTTGTATTCTTTTTTATAAAAAGTTTAATACAAGAATATTAGAGGTTTTTTTTGTTTACGCCATTCTCCAAGCTCTTTTTATAGTATTGATTTCTGTAAATGGCTATGTATATAGGTCATTGCCAACTAATAATTTATTGCTTCGTTTTCATTTAATTTTTGAATATACCTTAATAGCTTACTTATTATCTCTTTTGATAGTAAATAAGCTTATCAAAAAGTTGCTTGTATTTTCCATTCTTCCATTTTTCGTATACAATTTACTCGATTTTTTAAGTTACGGAAATGTTGAGTTTAGTAATACTCCAACAATTGTTGAATTTCTAATCTTTATTGTTTTTATTATTATATTCTTTTTCGAAAAGATGCAAAATGATTCGAAGATTCTCATTTATAATACTGTTTCTTTCTGGATATGTGTAGGTCTCTTTGTGTATTGCACAGGGAATTTTTTCTATATTTTATTAGTGGAAAATTTCAAAAATGCATCTATAGATTCAAAAAATCAATTGAAGATTGTGTACAGCATAGTTACAATTTTAAAAAATATAATTTTGGGTCTTTCGCTGACGAGTCTGAATCTTGATGATAAATCTTCAGAAGACAATCTAAATTTCCCTTCAGATCTCAATCTGGATGCTTTTACACCTAACCATAAATTAAACTAACCCAATGTATCTTTTACAAGCAGACACTTCAGGTATATCGCGCTTAATGTTCTTGGGAACATTGGGTATGCTGACGCTTGCCATTGGTATCATTGTGTTTGTGATATTTCATCAAAGAAAAGTTATCCGCTATCAAATGCAAATGAAGCGTTTGGAAGCAGAAAAGCAACAGACTTTATTGAACGCATCGATTCGTTTTCAGGAAGAGGAGCGCCAGCGTATTGCTGCCGATTTGCATGACGATGCGGGTCCGTTGTTGGCCACCGCTCGTTTGTACCTCAATGAAAACCTGGTCAACCAGGAAAAAGCGCAACAATTGCAAAGCATCTTCAGTGCCAAGCAAATTATTGACGATGCCATTTTGCTTATTCGCAACATCAGCCACAGCCTGATGCCACCTACGTTAAAAAACTTTGGTTTGGAAAGTGCCACCACCGACCTGTTTCAAAAAATAAGTGGCAGTGGCAGCTTGAATGCCAGTGCTCGATTTCACGATTACAGAGAGCGTTTGAAAGTGGAACAGGAGTTGTTGGCATTTAGAATTATACAAGAGCTGGTCAACAATATCCTCAAGCACAGCAATGCCGGATTTATTCACCTTACCCAAAATACCAGTGGCAATCATTTGTACATTCGCATACACCACGATGGAAAGGGAATCATCCAGCCTGAATTTGACAAACTCAACCAAAGTGCGCAAGGCCTGGGATTGAAGAATATCGCCAGTAGAATCAAGGTGCTCAATGGTCGCATTCTTTTCGAAATAGACCCCAGTCAAACCTATTACAAAATCACGCTGGAAATCCCCAGGGAAATCAGCATCGCATAATATGCGTTCTTTCCATTCATTCCATTGAATACTTCTTGCCGATTGTAAAGTTCTTGCTATTTTTACAGCAACACTATGAGCGAATCCGGTCAAATAAAAGTAGCTATTGCCGACGATCACAAAATTTTTAGAAAGGGAGTGATTTTGTCGATGCGTCAATACACCAACATCAAATTTGTGATGGAGGCCGAAGATGGAGAAGACCTCTTGTCTAAGATTCCTGAATCCATGCCCGATGTCATTTTGTGCGATTTGAAAATGCCCAAAAAAGACGGCATCGATACCACCAAGCAGATTACCAAACTATATCCAGGCATTCGGGTTATTATATTGACGATGTACGAAGACGAGCGTTTTGTAGGGCACCTGATGGACTGTGGAGCAGCAGGTTATTTGCTCAAGAGTACGGACCCTGCCGAAATCAAAAAAGCCATTGTGGATGTC